>JANQSB010000452.1 GCA_028284295.1 Myxococcota bacterium
ATCGAGTTCTTGGTCACCAGTCCGACCAGCAGGATGATCCCGATCTGGGAGTAGACGTTGAGGGTGTTCCCGGTCAGGTGCAGAGCGGCCAGGGCACCGAGGGACGCCAACGGAACGCTCACGAGCACCGTCAACGGATGCAGGAAGCTCTCGAACTGCGCGGCCAGCACCAGGTAGATCACCAGGAGCGACAGCGCGAAGGTCAGGTAGATCTGTCGGTCGCTCTCCACGAACTCACGCGAGCTGCCGCGCAGGTTCATCGTGAAGCCCGGAGGCAGCTCCTCGCGGACGATCGACTGGACGCGCCCGAGCACCTCTCCCAGGGTGGCGCCACCGGAGAGGTTGCCGGTGAAGGTCGTCGAGCGTTGGAGGTCGTAGTGGTTGAGCCAGGTCGGCGCCGTGCGCACCGTCGGCTCGATCAGGCTCGAGAGGGGTACCATGGCGCCGCTGCTCGCTCGGACGTGGACCTCCCCGAGCTGCTCGGGCACGCTCCGGAAGGGAGAGGCCAGCGCGGTGATGACGTCGTACTGCTTGTTGCGCAGCACGAAGTCGTCCGCGGCACCCTGTGAGACCAGCAGCCGGAGGCTCTCGGATACGGCCGCGACGGGCACCCCCACGTCGGCGGCCCGCTCGCGGTCGAAGACGATGTCGAGCTGCGGGTTCTCGAGGCGCAGATCGCTATCGACGTTCACCAGGCCGGGGAGCTCGCGCAGCCGGGAGAGGATGGCGTCGTTCACCCCGGCGAACTCGTCGAGATCGGAGAGGGGGCTCTTGACCACCACCTCGAGATCGCTGCGACTGCGGCGGGAGAGGGAAGGCGGATTGATGGCGAAGACCAGCGCCTCGGGGATCTGCATGTACTGGCCGAAGAGTCGAGCGACGATCTCCTGCTGCTTGACGTCGCGCTCGCGCCAGGGCTGCAGGCTGGTGAAGATGATGCCGGAAGAAGAGGTGGACGGAGACCCGAAGCTCATGCCCACCGCGGCGAAGAAGCCGCGGATCTCGGGCACCGCCAGCAGCCGCTCCTCCACCTGGGAGAGGGCCCGACGGGTAAAGGCGGTGGTCGCCCCTTCCGGCGCGCGGATGACGGTGATCAGTCGGCCCCGGTCCTCGACGGGCAGGAAGGTCGACCCGATGACGCTGTAGAGACCCCCGATGGCGATGGCGATCACCAGCAGCGAGAGCGCCACCGCGCCGCGGTGCGCCAGGCTCCAGTCGAGGACGCGGCGATAGGCCGCGGTGAGACGGGTCAGGCCCCCCTCGACGCCTCGCGAGAAGGGATCGTTCGGCGCGCGCACGACCAGGAAGCGCGAGCACAGCATCGGCACCAGGGTCAGCGCCACGAAGGTGGAGATCGAGACCGCCACGGCGACACAGACGGCGAACTCGCGAAAGAGGCGTCCCGTGTCGCCCTGCATGAGCGACAGGGGGATCAGCACCGCGACGACCGCGACGGTCGTCGCGATCACGGGGAAGCCCACCTCCTTCGACCCGCGCAGCGCGGCCGAGAGCGGGCTCTCGCCGAGCTGCTGGCGGCGGTAGATGTTCTCCTGCACGACGATCGCATCGTCCACGAGCAAGCCCACGGAGAGCACCAGTCCGAGCAGGGTCAGGATGTTGAGCGAGAAGCCGAGCGCCTCGAGCGCCGCCAGGGTGCCGACGATCGAGACGGGGATCACCGCCACGGTGATGGCGGTGGTCGTGGGCGAGTGCAGGAAGAGCAGGTTCACGACCACCACGATCGCGAACGCGATCGCCAGGGTGATGGTGACCTCGCGCAGCGCTTCCCGCACGAAGAGGGTGAAGTCCACCGCCACCGAGATGTCGACGCCGTCGGGCACCGCGCGCTGGATCTCGGGCAGCGCGGCGCGCACCGCTTCCGAGACCGCCAGCTCGTTGGAGCGGGATTGGCGCACGATCCCGACGCCCACGGTGTCGCGCGCCCGGAAGCGCGTGATGGCCTGGTAGTTCTCCGAGCCCAGCTCCACCCGGCCCACGTCGCCGATCCGGACCGGGGTGTCGTTGACCTCCCGGATGACGATTCGCTCGAACTCGGCGGGGTCGTCGACCTGGGCGTCCGCGTTGATGGTGAACTTGCGGCCGTCCGCCTCCAGCTCGCCCGCGGGCAGCTGGAGGTTGCTCTCCTGGATGGCGCGCCGGACGTCGAGGGCATCGACCCCCTGGGCGGCCATCCGCGCCGGGTCCAGCCAGACCCGCATGGCGTAGCGGCGCTCGCCGCCGATGACGGCCCGCGCGACTCCGGGCAGCAGCTGCAGGGGCGTGCGGACCAGACGGTCGGCGATGTCGGTCAGGTCTTCGGGCCCGTAGCTCTCGCCCTGGACGTTGATCCACATGATGGGCGTGGCGTTCGCACCGGACTTGCGGACCACGGGACGCCGGGCGTCGTCGGGCAGGCGATCGACCGCGCGCAGCACGGCGTTCGAGACGTCGGTCGCCGCCAGGTCGAGGTCGCGCCCGGCATCGAACTCGACGCTGATCGAGCTCATTCCGAAGGCACTCTGGGAGTCGATGCTGCGAATCCCCTCGATGCCGTTCAGCACCCGCTCGAGGGGCTCGGTGATGGCCGCCTCCACGGTCTCGGGGCTGGCGCCCAGGTAGCTGGTCGTGACCGAGACGAGCGGATTGTCGACGTCCGGGAGCTCGCGAACCGGCAGTACGAAGAAGGACGCCGCTCCCACGAGCACGATCAGCAGGCTCATGACCGTCGCGAGGACCGGCCGCTGGATCGAGAGCTCGGAGAGCCTCAAGGCGTGGACTCGCAGTCGTCGGCGCCGCCGACGGTGCCGGCCGATCCCAGCGCCAGATTGGGGTTCGAGGTGGGCTCGAAGGGGGCCGGACGCGTCGGCGCACCCGGCCGCAGCTTCTGCTGCCCCGCCGCCACCACCCGCGCATTCGGCTCGACGCCACTGCGGATCTGCACGCCGTCCGCGAAGAACTGGCCCAGGCTCACGGTCCGCTGCTCGGCGTTGTCCTCGGCGTCCAGCGTGTAGACGATGTGCCGGGTTCCCTGGCGGACGATCGCCTCCTGAGGCACCACGACCGCGTCGGCGATCTCACCGACCACCACCTCGAGACTGCCGGCCATGCCCGGGTAGAGGCGGCCGTCCGGATTCGGAACCCGCGCCTGGAGCTGGAGGCTGCGGGTCGACGGATCGACGCGCGGATCGATGGCGTCGACCCGTCCCTCGAAGCGAGGACCGCAGCGCCCGATCCGGCCCCGTACGGGCTGCTCGAGGGCGAGGTCGGACGCGTAGCGTTGGGGAATGCCGAAGCTCAGCTCCAGCGGGTCCACCTGGGTGAGCTCGACGATGGCCGTGCCGGCGTCCACGTACTGACCCACGTTGACCTGCTGCAGCCCCAGCACGCCCGCGAAGGGTGCGCGGATCGTCGCGCGGTCGAGCTGTGTCTGCGACTCCTCGCTGGCCGCCTTGGCGGCGTCGAACTCGGCCAGGGCGTCTTCGTAGGCCTGCTCGGAGCTCACGCTGTTGTCGCGCAGGCGCCGCAGCCGCGCCAGCCGGTCCTCGGCGTTCTGGAGTCGCGCACGGGTGACGCGCAGCGCAGCGCGCAGCTCCTGGTCGTCGAGCCGCGCGAGCACGTGACCCGCGGCGACCTGCTGACCCTCGGGCACGTCGAGCGAGACGACCCGTCCCCGGATCTCCGACGCGACCGTCGTCATGTTCGGACTCTCGAAGGAGCCGACCGACGAGATCGTCCGCGCGATGGTGCGCGGCTCGGCCTCGACGAACTGGACCGGAGCCGGGGGTCGCTCGCGCGGCGCCTGGCCCGGGTCACATCCACTCGCGACGAGGAGCAGGCAACACAGCAGGAGCGGAAGGCGGCGCATGCGGGGGGACCTCGGCCTCCGACGGGGACGGGAAAACGCCGGCTGTCGGGGCCGGCAGTATAGAAGAGGAGAAGCGCCGTCGAACTCGCCCGCGCTGCGGCTCGAAGCCCCACTCGGGAAGCCTCGTTACACTCGAGTGCTTCGGACGTCGCTTCCCCGACGAGCGAGGCCAAGGCATGCAGTCCGGCTCCTTCCCCGTGGGCGGTTGCGACCTCTACTTCGAGGAAGCAGGCGACGGGCCCCCGGTGGTGCTCATCCACGGCGCCGGAGCCAACGCGGACCTCTTCCGCCCCTGCCTCGAGCGGCTCGAGGCCACACATCGGGTACTCGCCTACGACCGCCGCGGCTGCTCCCGCTCGCGGGCGGAGCCCGGCCCCGACCTGGACATCCACGTGGAGGACGCGGCGCGTCTCATCCGGAGCCGCTTCGACGGCCCCGTGACCGTGGTCGGCTGGAGCGCCGGGGCGATGATCGGTCTGCGACTCGCGATCTCGCACCCCGAGACCACCGCGGCCCTGGTGCTCGCCGAGCCACCCCTGCAGCTCCAGGCTCCCCGTCCGCTCGCACTCGGCGCGGTCGCACGCTGGGAGCTCGCACGCATCACCCGGGGTCCACGGGCCGGCGCCGAGCGCTTCTACCGCTGGGTCAGCCAATACCGCGGCAACGGGAACGCGTTCGACGCCTACCCCGACGCCTTGCGGGAGGCGATGCTCGACAACGCCCCGGCCCTGTTCCGGGAGGTGCGGCTCGGAGGCGGAGCGATCGGCGAGGGAGTGCGTCGCCGCCAGCTGGCGGGGCTCGAGCTGCCGATCCAGGTCCTGCTCGGAACGCGCTCCGCCCCGGTCTTCGCCCCGGCCGCGCGCTACCTGGTTCGCGTCTCGAAGCCCGCCCGGCTCGCCCTGGTCGAGGGGGCCAGCCACATGATCCCCACCGACGGCCCCGACCAGGTGGCAGAAGCCGTTCGCGCGGTATCCCCTGCCTGAGCCGGAGAGCAGTCGATCACCCGACGGAGACCCCGATGGCCTGGATCCGAAACCGCCCGACGGGTCTCGTGTATCACGATCCCAAGCTCGCACAGGCCGGCTACGCGCTGGTTCCGCAGGACCGGGAGGTCGCGTTGGTGGCATCCGACGGAGAGATCGCGCACCGGTGGCCGGCGGAGCTCCGAGCCGGCTATGCGCGCCTCGTCGAGCCGGATCTGCTGATGGTGCTCGTCGGCGGCGACCCGATGGTGCCCCCGAAGATCGCGAACGGCGAGATCGTCGGGATCGTCGAGCTCGACGCTCGCGGCAAGCGGGTCTGGGAGTACGAAGGGGAACGGCTGCACCACGACGCCTGGCGACTCGAGGACGGCAGCTACCACGTGCTCGGCTTCGAGCCCCTGTCCCGGGAGCTCAGCGAGGCAATCCAGGGCGGCTTCCCCCACGAGGACGATCCGGAGCAGATCTGGGGCGACACCATCGAGCATGTCCATCGGGACGGTCGGCGCGAGACGATCTGGCGGGCGGCGGACCACCTCGACCCGAACACGCAGGTGATGTGCCCACTCGACAACCGCAAGGAGTGGACCCACGGCAACTCGATCCGCGTCACGCGCGACGGGAGCTGGCTGCTGAGCTTCCGGATGACGAGCACGGTGGCGAAGATCGACCGCGAGAGCGGCGCGGTGACCTGGGCCTGGGGGCCCGGAGAGACCTCGCATCAACACGATGCCCGCGAGCTCGCGAACGGGAACATCCTCGTCTTCGACAACGGGGTCCACCGCCCGCGGGCGCCGGGCTTCGCGCGGGTCGTCGAGGTGGATCCCGACAGCGACGAGATCGTGTGGCAGTACACCGCCCGGACGATCCTGGCCTTCCAGTCCTTCATGGGCGGCGGCGCGCAGCGCCTGGCCAACGGCAACACCTTCATCAGCGAGGCGGCGACCGGTCGCATCTTCCAGGTCACGAAGGAAGGAGAGACGGTCTGGGAGTGGGTCAATCCGCACATGACCGACACCCTCTTCGGCCCGACCCCGATCGTCTTCCGGTCGCACTGGTACGAGCCGGGCGATCCGCGCCTGCCGATCACCTGAGCGGCGCGCGCAGCGTCCCGCCGGCGCATCCCTCAGTCGATTCCGGGCGGGCCCTCGAGGTGCGGATCGAAGTCCACGTAGATGGGCGAGCTCCAGGCACGCGGCTCGTGCTCGGCCAGGCAGTCGTCGTCGCCTTCGCAGAGTCGGGCCCGAATGCAGTTGCCGGCATCGTCGTACTCGCAGGCAGCGCCCGCGGCGTTGATGGCCGGCGCGGGCGTCTCGAAGACGCGGGCGTAGTAGACCGTGTCACGACCCGTCGCCTCGAAGTCGGCGTCGACGAAGGTGCCCACGCAGCCCTCGGGACTCTCGTCGCACTCGACGACCTGCCAGGGGTCGTCGATCAGCTCCGCCACGTCCTCGTCGGGCGAGACCTGTGGCCGGATGCGCACGACCTCCAGGCGCGTGATGCGGCGACGCTCGTCCGAGGGGTTGTAGCAGGCGCCGCGACACAGGTGCTCGACGGCCTCGGCACCGAGGGCATCCAGGCTGTGGTCGGGGCAGCCGGGATCCTGCTCGAAGGAGCCCACCGCGCGCACCTGGAAGACCGGTGCCTCGCGCATGGCGATCTCGCCGCCCATGGGCAGGGTCGCGCCCCGCGAGCCCGGCGGGTTGATGAGGTCGAACCAGAGCAGGATGCGCGGGCCCGTCGTGCCGTACACCTCCTTGCGTTCGAGCGCTCGCCAGATCGCGTCGCGGTCACGCCCTTCGGAGTGGACGGCCACCAGACCACCCGTCAGGAAGAAGGAGCCCTGGCGCTCGAGCTCCGTGAACTGGAAGCCGGGAATCGGCTCGTCGGGGTCGAAGGGCAGGGGCTCGGCCAGCGGCTCTTCGGGAGGTCGGGCCAGGAAGCGGCCGAGCAGCCCCCGCGGCCGCGGCGGCGGCTGGCTGCCGCGGACCGACTCCGTCATCTGGGTGCGCTCGACCTCCTTGTAGCCGGTACCGGGCCGGGCCGTGTGGTTGTCGCTCGACGAGATGAAGCCCATGCGGAAGCGGCGCGGGTCTTCCGGGTCCTCTTCGAAGTCGCCGAGCGCCAGGATGTACTGCGCGGAGCCGCCGGGCCGGTAGTTGAACGCGGGCTCGCGGCAATCGCGACACTGGCCCGCATCGAGCCACTCGGCGACCTCTTCTCCCCGAACGACCAGGTGGGCCTGGCCGCCCGCGAGCGCCGCCAGCCTGCGGGTCTCGACGGCGCGCGCCTCGCACTCCTCCGCGTCGACGCCCTGGGCGAGGCAGCGGCCGCGGATGATCTCGCCGGCCCGGTAGCAGCTCGGCTCGTACTCGGGCGTGGGATCGGGACAGCGCGCCTCGCCGTCTGCACCCCGCTCGACGGCTCGCCACGAGCGGTAGACCTCCGAGTCTCCGTGACCCGAGTAGATCTCGAGCAGGGTCTGCCGCTCGGGGTCGTGGAGCGCTCCGCGGAGCTGCTTGTCCCAGGTCGATCCGGTCGGCGTGTAGAAGCCCCAGGTCGTTCCGTGGGGGATGACGATCGAATCGAGATCCCACTCGTTCAGCTTGCGGAAGAGCTCCGCGGGCGTCTCGGCCACCTCGAAGCAGTCGTCCGGGAGCTCTCGCGTGTCGACCTCTGCCGGGCACAGGTCGGCGCGGGTGACCTCGTCGACGAAGGCCATCAGGTCGTGGGTCCGCGAAGAGCCGAAGAGCGCGAAGAGCCCGCGGCCCAGCACCGGTGGCGGATTCGCGCGCAAGCCGGCTGCGCGTCCTCCGGCGGCGATCGGGCGGGCGGGAATCTCGTCGTCTTCGAGGCCGCGGATCACCACGTTCTTGTGGCCGTAGTGCTCCTCGGCGGTGCGACCGATCTGGGACCACTCCCAGCCCAGGTAGGCGACGGTGTCGGGATTCGCGGGATCGCCCGCCATGTCGTTGCAGGCGCGGATCGCCTCGACCGTCACGTCCCAGGCACGCGGGGACAGGCCCTCCGCGTGATCGTTGATCGACCAGAAGTCGAGCGCCGAGCAGTAGCGGGCGAAGTCGCAGGCGTCGGCCGGCGGCCGTGCGCCGACGCCCCCCGCGCTCGGCAGGCTCATCAGGAAGGCGTCGGCCGAGAGCGTGGTGTGGACGTGAAAGTCGCCGAACAGGATCTGCCTCGCAGCCGATGCACCGACTCCCCGCGCGCCCGCTCCCTGGGCTGCAGCGATCGCGCCCTGCACCGCGGCCGGGCGCGGCCCGGCCCGCAGCTCACCCGGGCCGTCGGTGCTGCCGAAGAAGCCGCGACCCGCCATGTAGACCAGCGCGAGCCCGACCAGGAAGAGCAGCAGCAGAGCGAACAGGATGCGACGGACCACGCGGTTCCTCCCGGTCCCGGCGGCGGTCCCGGGATTCGAACTCGGTTTCAGGCGATCAGGAAGCGCAGCGCGGCTGGCGACCCGCAGCGCGGGCTTCGGCCTGGAGCTTGCGCGCTTCGTCCATGTGCGACTGCAGGTTCGCGATGCGGCTCTGGCTGGAGGGATGGGTCGACGACCACTCCGGCGGCGCCTGTCCCCCGGCCGCCGCGGCCATGTTCTGCCACAACGCGACGCTCGCCTCCGGGTCGAAGCCGGCACGCGCCATCAGCTCGAGACCGATGGTGTCGGCCTCGGTCTCGTGCGCGCGGCTGAAGGGCAGCAGCACACCGTACTGCGCGCCCATCCCGAAGCCTGCCATCACCATCTGCCCGGTCGTGGAGCTCATGTCGGCCGAAGAGACCGTCGCCGCGACGGCCTGCTGGGCCTGCTGGGCGAGGGTCTGCTGGGAGACGCGCTCGTTGCCGTGTCGCGCGAGCACGTGCCCCACCTCGTGACCGATCACGGCGGCGAGCTGGTCCTGGGTCTTGGCAACGGCCAGCAGCCCTTCGTAGACCCCGATCTTGCGCCCGGGCAACGCGAAGGCGTTGGCCTGGTCGCTCGCGAAGACCCGGATCTCCCAGCCATCGCGCTGGCCGGGGTCCAGCTGGGCGACGATGGCGTTCGCCACGCACTCGACGGTCCGGTTGACGCCGGCGTTGGCGCTCTGGGGCAGATCGCGCTTCTGCTGCTCGAAGCTGGCGGCTCCCATCTGATCGAGCTCGGCCTCGGAATAGAGCAGCACCTGGCTCCGTCCCGTGGGCGACGTCGCACAGGCGACCATCGCCGCGACGGCCCAAGCGAGAAGAGCGAAGGCGAGGAAGTCGTTGCGCATGGGCTCAGCGGTACTCCGGCGGCGGCACGAAGCCCCCGATCTCGTCGGCGACGAGGCGCGCGAACTCGATGGTGCGCAGGTCGTCGTACTCCGGTCCCACGGCCTGGAGCCCGATCGGCAGGCCATCGGAGGCCGGCCCGGTCGGGAACACGGTGCTCGGCAGGTAGGAGCCCGTGATCAGCCCGGCCCAGAAGAGCTGCTCGAAGTAGGGGCGCGGGCTGCCGTCCACGTCCAGGGTGCGCTCGTTGAAGTCGGCGTGGTCGTGGGGGAACGCGGTGGTCGCCATCTGGGGGCAGAGCAGCAGGTCCCACTCGTCGAAAAAGGCGCGCCAGGCGTAGCGCAGCCGTTCGCGCGCGTGGTTCGCGCGGATCCAGTCCCGGTGGCTCAGCACCATGCCACGCAGGTTCAGGGCCGCGTCGGAGAGGTCGTCCGGGTCGAGCGACTCGGCTGCCTGCTTGAGCTGTGCGTAGGTCTCTTCCGGCACGCCGGCCGACATGATCGACTGGAGGTGCTCGAGGTAGGTGCGATGCGAGTCGCGCGGGTCGAAGGAGGGACGCGCGCTGTCGGAGACCGTGGCACCGCGCTTCGCCAGGATCTCGCCCACCTCGGCCACGCGATCCGCGATCTCCTGGGCAACCGGCGCCCGCTCGTCGTTCGGCCACAGGGCGACCCGCAGCTCCCCCAGCGAGGCTCCGCGGGGCTCGGGGAGGTCCAGCCGCCAGCCCGGGCGGTCGAGCGGTTCGGGGCCCGCCAGCAGACGCATCGCCAGGTCGAGATCCTGTGCACTGCGAGCCAGCGGCCCGCACACGGCGATGTCCGGTCCCCCGACCATTCCCGGCAACGCGTGACCCTGGGGCGGCACGATCCCCCAGGTCGGCTTGTGGCCGTACACGCCGCAGAAGTGGGCCGGGTTGCGGATCGATCCGCCGATGTCGGACCCGCTCTCGAGCGCCGTCATGCCGGCGGCCAGGGCTGCCGCGGACCCGCCCGAGCTGCCGCCCGGCGTGCGCGTACGGTCCCAGGGATTGCCGGTGGTCCCGTAGATGTCGTTGTAGCTCTGGAAGTCCGCCAGGTTGACGGGGACGTTGGTCTTCCCGAGCAGGACGGCGCCGGCCGCGCGATACGCCTTGACGCTCTCCGAGTCGGACCCGGCGATGTTGTCCTTGAGGACGGGCAGCCCCCAGGTCGTCGCCAGACCGGTGACGTCGTACGACTCCTTGATGGTGATCGGAACGCCGTGGAGAGGCCCGGAGGCTTCGCCCTTCGCGAGCCTCGCATCGGCCTCGCGGGCCGCGGCGCGCGCGCGCTCGAAGTCGCGCACGACGACCGCGTTGATCTCTCCGTCGAAGCGCTCGATGCGCTCGATGTAGTGGTCGGTGAGCTCGAGGGACCCGATCTCTCCGGAGCGGATCCGGGCGGCCAGCTCGGTGGCCGTGGAGAATGCCAGCTCGGTCATGGCACGCGCCTCCTGGGGAATGCCGAGCTCACGGACCCGGAGGCGGCGAGCTCGAGGGCGGACGACCGAGGATAGGGGAAAGCGCTAGCGCTTGGGGACGACCGCGCCGGTGAACTGCCGGGCCCGGCTGGCAGCCCGCTCGATGCGCAGGGCCAGTCGCACCACCTGCGCGGGATCGTCGGCCTCCGAGGTCACGCGTGCGGCATCGCGCAACAGCTCTCCGAGCAGGGCGTCGACCTGCCGCCGCTCGCCCACCTGGTTGAAGAGCTCCTGCCGAGCACGCCGCAGCTGCTCCTCCACCGCCATGCGCGCGCTGATGTCCTCGACCCGCAGGGAGATGGCCTGGGGTCGACCCTCGGACTCCGGGACCGGTGTGGCCGCGATCTCCACCCAGTGGGCATCGCCGGCACACAGCGGACCCAGGACCTGCGGCCCCGCTGCAGCGGCGTGCAGCAGCACCTGCGCGAGATCGTCGCGGCCGAGTCGCTCCCGGTCGGCACCGCGCAGACGCCGGGCGAGCAGCGCCATCACGTCGCGGCCGGGTTGCGAGAGATCCGATCCGACGAGCTTCACGGCAGCCGCGTTGGAACGAAGCCAGCCCCCCTCGAGATCGATCAGGATCCGCGCACTCGGGTCGGCGCGGCTCGCCTCGACGACCGCGGGCGGCAGCAGCGAGAAGAGCTGGGTCCGGTACGCACCGTAGAGCAGGATGCCACTCGTCGTCCCGACGCCGATCACGTTCGGATCCACGGGGAAGCTGAACTTCGTGATGTAGGAGAAGAAGTTCGAGAGAAAGGAGACGGCGAGACCCCCGGCCATCAGCAACGCGTTGCGGCGCACCAGTCGATCGGCCGCCGTCGCCGCCAGCAGCCCGTAGAGCAGCAGCGAGCCCGCGACCAGCCCGTAGCCGACGGGAACGAAGGTCCACCACATCCAGTGGTGCTCGTTGTGGGCCCCGATCACCGGGGTCAGGAACTGCCCGTGCAGCGGGTTCGTGATGGCGGCGGTCCACGCCAGCGCGCTCGCGACGATCGGCCCCTGCACCCACCAGCCCCGGGCCCAGGGGAAGGGCCGCCCCTGGGCTTCGGCATAGCGCAGGGTCAGGATCCAGCAGGCGGCCGCAGCGGGGATCGAGCCGGAGTAGATCAGCGCGATGCCGAGCTGCTCGACCCACAGGTCCTGCGACAGCCGGGTGAGCATGTCGCCCACGATGTAGAGAAGAACGAAGAGCTGGTAGTTGAGCAGGACCGGAAACAGGCACCGGGGCGGGCGACGGTAGACGACCGACAGAGCCAGCCCCGCGACCAGTGCGATCGCGACGGAGTAGGGCAGGACGATGGACGCAGTTCCGCTCAAGCCAGGGGGACCTCGACGGGGTGGGGCCATCCTATCAGAGGCTGTCCCCCTTCCAGCCGACGATCTCACAGCGTGGTGCGAGCCGTGTGATTCTTCCGACCGGGTGCAACAACCCCCGAAGCGATCGGGTGAAACACCTAGCCTGCGAACGCTCTGCGTTCGCTTGCGGCGGGGCCTGCGCCCTGTGCAGACCCTTCCTGGCAGTGGTGTACCCCGAAGGTGCACGGCCTTCCCCGGGGTCGCGCGCGGCCCGCTCTGGCGGCTTCGGGTACCGTTCGCCGCCATGACGAAACTCGACCTCTCGCCCGATGAGCTGCTCACCACCACCCGCGCCGTCCGTCGCCGCCTCGACTTCGACAAGCCCGTCCCGCGCGCGCTCGTGGAGGAGTGCGTCCGCATCGCCCTGCAAGCGCCGAGCGGCTCGAACGCGCGCGGCTGGCACTTCGTGGTGGTCGGAGACGCTGCCAAGAAGGAACGCATCGGCGAGCTGTACCGCCAATCCTTCGAGGGCTACCGCGCCATGCCCTATTCCGCCCATGTGCTGGCCGAGAAGGCCGAGGGCGACGACGTCGGCATCATGAACGCGGTGGTCTCTTCGGCGGAGGCCCTGGCCCGGGACCTCCACCTCTGTCCCTGGATCGTGATCCCCTGCATCGACGGACGCATGCCGCCGATGGAAGGTCCCATGGGCAACCTCGCCCAGGCCAGCCAGTACGGGTCGATCCTGCCGGCGTTCTGGAGCTTCATGCTGGCCGCGAGGGCGCGGGGGCTGGGCACCGCCTGGACCACCCTCCACCTGCTGCACGAGCAGGAGATCGCGGAGCTGCTCGGCATCCCCTACGACAGCGTCACGCAGACGGCCCTGTCACCTCTCGCCTTCACGAAGGGCACGGACTTCAAGCCCGCGAAGGGCCGGGAGCTGGACACCGCGCTCCACGTCGACGGCTGGTAGCGCGACGGACTAGCGCGCGTGACGGAAGGCCTTGCGGACCTCCTCCACGAAGGTCTCGGGCTGCTCGAAGGCCGCGAAGTGCCCGCCCTTGTCGAGCTCGTTCCAGTAGGCGAGCGAGCCGAAGTGCTTCTCGGCCCAGCGCTTGGAGCTGCGGAAGATCTCCTTCGGGAAGATGCTGCAGGACACCGGCACCCGGGGCTTGTCGAAGGGCGGAGAGTTGAAGCTCTCCCAGTACAGGCGCGCCGAAGACGCGCCGGTCGCGGGCAGCCAGTAGAGCATCACGTTGTCGAGCAGCTCGTCGCGGGTGAGCACCTTCTCCGGGTGGCCGTCGCAGTCGGTCCAGGACCAGAACTTCTCGAGGATCCAGGCGGCCTGTCCTGCGGGTGAGTCGACGAGCCCGTAGCCCAGGGTCTGGGGTCGGGTGCTCTGCTGCTTCGAGTAGCCCGAGTCGTGGTCCTGGTAGTGCTTCATGCCGGCCAGGGCGCCCTGCTCGGTCTCGCTCAGGTCGCCCATGGTCTCCGGGTCCGGGGGCACGATCGGCATGTTCAGGTGGATGCCCGCGCAGTGCTCCGGGTCCTGGATGCCGATGCTGGTGGTCACGATCGCGCCCCAGTCGCCGCCCTGGGCGACGTAGCGGTCGTAGCCGAGGCCCTGCATCAGCTCGCTCCAGGTGTCGGCGATCTTCGAGACCCCGAAGCCCGGCTCGGTCGGCTTGTCGGAGAACCCGTAGCCGGGCAGCGAGGGGCACACGACGTGAAAGGCGTCGGCGGGGTCGCCACCGTGGGAGGCGGGATCGGCGAGCGGCGCGATCACCTTCTGGAACTCCACGATCGACCCCGGCCAGCCGTGGGTGACGACCAGCGGCAAGGCGTTCGCCTCGGGCGAGCGGACGTGCACGAAGTGGATGCCGAGGCCGCCGGCGTCGGCACGAAACTGCGGGAACTCGTTGAGCTTCGCCTCGCGGGCGCGCCAGTCGTACTTCTCGCCCCAGTACGCGCAGACCTCCTTGACGTACTCGAGCGGGATTCCCTGGGTCCAGTCGCTCACGGTCTCGGCGTCGGGCCACCTCGTCGAGCGCAGGCGGCGGCGGAGATCGTCGAGCTGCTCGTCGGTCGCGCGAATCTCGAAGGGCTGGGGGGCGGACATCGGGGGACTCCTCGGCGGGGGATGGGAGGTGCTGGGAAGATGCGACCCGAACGATACGGCGCTCAGCGACCGCTTCCCAGTACCAGCTCGGCGATCCGCGCCGGCTCCTGCATGGGCATGAAGTGGGTGAGCTCGGGGATCTGCAGGTCCCGTCCGTAGCGGAACTCTCCGGCCAGACCGGGCCAGGTGGGCGAGGTGGTGAAGTCCATGATGCCCTTGCGCTTCTCCGACCCCCGGGCGCGCAGCACCAGCACCGGGATCTCGAGCGATCGGATGGCCCGGTAGACGCCCGGGTTGGTGCGACTGGTCATGTAGATGCGGGCCTCGATCTCGGGAGGACAGGCCAGCACGTAGCCGTCGCCGTCGGGTGCGGGCAGCAGACCGTGTTCGCAGTAGGCGCGCAGCGCGGCGGGCTCGAAGAGCGAGTAGGGGTGTCGATCGCGGAAGCGCTCGAACATCTCGTCCGGCGACGTGAAGCGGTTCTTCCGGCGGGCCGTCGGGTGCTGCTGATCGGGCAACGCCTCTCCCGACCAGCCGCCTCCCGCGTACTCGCCGGGCGACGCGATCACCGGATCCACCAGCACCAGTCGCGCGAAGGCGCCCGGCAACGCGGCTGCTGCCTCGGTGATGGCGTGCCCTCCCATGGAGTGACCCACGCCGACGGCGCCCCGGAGCGAGAGCCCCGAGACCAGCTGGCGCAGGTCCTCGCCGACCGTCTCCCAGCTGTCGACGGCAGCCTTCTCGCTGCGTCCATGCCCCCGCTGATCCACCGCGATCACGTGCCGCTCGCCCAGGTGCGAGATCATCGGGTCCCAGACCCGCGCATGGAATCCGGTGGCGTGGGCGAGCAGCAGCGTGGGATCCCGACCCGCGCGCTCGGCGTTCCACTCGAAGTAGGCCAGCTCGATGCCGTTCGCGCGGACGCGATGCAGGGTGGGCTCGGTCACGTGGGGCCGGACTAGTCGGCGAACGCGTCGCGTTCGCTCGATGCACGGCCGGCACTCGGTGCCTGGCCCAGGTCCGGGTGGTAGCGGGTCTCGAGCTCGCGACGGATCCCGTCCGGAATCTCGATGGCGCGACGGGCCCCGATGTCGAAGGCCAGGTTCACCACGTCGAAGGTCGAGAGCAGCCGGCCGTCGTCGACGTCGAAGACCCAGTAGCGCTGCCGATCGGTCTTGGCCGCGATGGCCACCTCGGCCCCGAAGCTCTGGACCCGGGCGCCGACCCGCGGCGTCGCCAGCAGGCGACTGCGGCTCTCGAGCGTCGCCCAGCCGAAGCGGATCCCGTCGACCTCGTAGACGGGCACGCCGCGGCGCGGGCGGACCGGCGTGCCGCCCCACACCAGCTCCGGGACCTGGCCCGGCTGGAGGAAGCCGCGGGCGTCGCACTCGGTCTCGGAGAGGGTACGCGGCTGGCGGTTCTCGAGACCGCGCTCCCGCGCCTCGTCGAGGCCGAGCTCGCGACCATCCTCGTCCAGATCGAGGGTCCGGGGGCGACCCCGCTCCGGCCACTCGACGACCCCCGCCTGTGCGCGCTCGGCGAGCCCGGCCGGGAACGCGCGCGGCTCGCGCGTCTCGCGATCCACCAGCTCGAGGCGGTGGACGAAGCTCGCGGCCAGCTCCCCCGAGTCCAGGTTCACGAGCTCGTGGTAGACGCGCAGCCCCTCCTCCCGGACCGAGAGGACGCCGGTCATGACACCGAGCTCCGCACCCTCGAGCTGCTCCCGGAAATGGCGCGTGAACTGATCGGGCACCGAGAGCTCGCGACCCTGGGCCGAGCAGGACGCCTCGTCGAGCCCGTACTCGCCGGCCAGGGCGCGGGTGGCCGCCAGCGAGCGGCTCGCGTAGTAGCGCACGTTCATGTGGCCCAGATGATCGATCTGGTCCGCTGTCACGGTGCCTCGGTGCAGGCATCGCAGGTCGCTCACGGCAACTCCATGGAATCGGGCGCGTGTGGGGTTCGTGGTGCTTCTGGCGCTCGCAGACGAAGCTCGCCGGGCGCGGGATCCCGCGGGCCCTCGAGAAGCGACGAGCCCGCTCGGGCGGGCGCATTGTCGCCCGCCCGGTGGCCCGGCGCCAGCGAGCGCCCCGCGCTCGGGGGCCGGCCGTGCAGGCGCCGTGAAGCCTGAAGGCTGTCCTGGCCGGGCGGCTGACGGATCGCGAGTGCCGCCGACGGGCCTTCCGTCGGGTATGCTCGCGAGAGCTCCGCGCGAGGAGAGCGCCTTGAGCAGAGTCGAGATCCCCGACTTCTTCGACCCGGAGACCTTCGAGCGGTCGATGCCCCACGAAGCCTTCGCCTGGCTGCGGGAGAACGAGCCCGTGTACTGGCAGGAGGCGATCCCGCGGCCGCCACCGCCCGGCTTCGACGACCAGCCGACCCAGCGCGGCTTCTGGCTGGTGACCGGCTACGAAGACCTGCAGGCGGTCTCCCGCGACCAGGAGACCTTCTCGTCCGAACGCGGAACCACGATCGTGCGCGACATGGACGAGGAAGCGGTGGAGCGCCTCTCCCTGTGGATGATCAACCAGGACCACCCGCGTCACACGCGCCTGCGCAAGCTCATCAACTCGGGCTTCACCCCGCGGATGATCCGTCGCATGGAGGGACACATCCGCGAGCTCACCCGGGACATCATCGACAAGGTCGCTCGCAAGGGCGAGTGCGAGTTCGTCGCCGAGGTCGCCGCCGAGCTTCCCCTCCTGGTGATCGCCGAGCTGGTCGGCGCGCCGGTGGAGGACCGCGCCCGTCTCTTCGACTGGAGCAATCAGCTGATCGGCTTCGAGGACCCGGAGCTGCGCGACCCGGCCAGCCAGGTCGACACGATGCTGGAGATGTTCGAGTACGCGGGCCACCTCGCCAAGCTCCGTCGCGACGATCCGCGCGACGACCTGATCTCGGTGCTGCTGAACGCGGAGGTCGACGGCGAGAAGCTCGACGAGCTCGGCCTCAACATGTTCTTCGTGCTGCTCATCCTGGCGGGCAACGAGACGACGCGGAACGCGATCTCGGGGGGGATGGTGGCGCTCTCCGAGAACCCCGAAGCGAAGGAGCGCCTGATCGCCGATCCGGGCCTGCTGCCGCGGGCCACCGACGAGATCCTGCGCTTCGTCAGCCCGGTCGTCTACATGCGCCGGACCGCCACCCGCGACACCGAGCTCCACGGAACCCGGATCGCCGAGAACGACAAGGTGGTGCTCTGCTACCCGGCGGCGAACCGCGACCCGCGCATCTTCGACGAGCCCGACCGCTTCGATCCGGGACGCGACCCGAATCCCCATCTCGCCTTCGGGTACGGACCGCACTACTGCCTGGGCGCGAACCTGGCGCGTGTCGAAATCGAATGCATGTTCGGTGAGCTGCTGCGGCGTCTGCCGGACATCGAGGTCGCCGGGCCGGTCCGGCGCATGCGCTCGACGGTGGTGAACAGCGTCAAGTCGCTGCCGGTGCGTTTCCGACCGGAACGCTGAGCCCGGGACGAAGACCCGAGGCGACACAGTCGTGTTACGATGCCGGTGAGGAGGGCGCATGACCCGTCCGCTCCGTCGCCGCTCCATTCCCTTCCTGGCCCTCGCCGCGCTTCTCGTATCCGTCGGGGCCGCCGGGATCGCTTCCGCCCAGGCGAGGATCCTCGTCAGCGACGCCGGGGCCTTGGCGATCTTCGAGTTCGACGACGGCGGCAACTTCGTGGGGACCTTCGCGGGCTCGCCGCCCTTGACGGAGCCTGCGGGGATGGTGCTCGGGCCCGACGGCCTGGTGTACGCCACGGATGCCAGCGAGGTCGTCCGCTTCGGAGTGGGGGGCACCCTCCTCGGCACCTTCGCTGTCGGCGGCGGGCTCGTCACGGGTGTCGACCTCGTCTTCGGACCCGACGGCGACCTCTACGTGATGGGACTGAACTCCGACAACGTCGTCCGCTACGACGGAACCACCGGAGCGCCGGTGGGGGTCTTCGCCGACCTCTCGGGACTGACCGGCGCCCTCTACATGGTCTTCGGACCCGACGGACACCTCTACGTCAGCGACTCGATCGACGGCAACGTCGCGCGCTTCGACGGGACGACGGGAGCCTTCCTCGGCAACTTCATCGCCGGAGGCCCCCTCTTCCTGCCGACCGGCATCGTGTTCGGCAGCGACGGGCACCTCTACGTCGCCGAAGGGATCTCGGCGAGCGTACAGCGCTACAACGGCAGCACCGGCGCCTTCATCGACACCTTCGCATCGACCAACCTCTCACTGCCCCAGCAGATCGTCTTCGGTCCCGACGGCGACCTCTACGCCGTCAATGCCCTGCCTCCCAGCGTGGTGCGCTTCGACGGATCGAGCGGCGCCTTCGAGGCGACCGTGGCGTCGGGCAACGGTCTCGACCTGCCGGTGTCGCTCGCCTTCCCCGCCGCCGTGCCCCTCCCGGCCCTGGGGCCGGCGGGTCGTACCGTGCTGGCCTGTGTCGTCTCGCTCGTCGCCCTCGCGAGCCTTCGCAAGCGTCGGGCCTGAGCTCTCTCCGGGACCGCGCCAGGGCTAAGCTCGTCGCCGAACGGGTCTTCCCCCGGACGGAGAGCACCGATGAGCAGAGAGGATGGAGACGGCGGCGCGGCTGACCGGAAGGGCACGCGCGCGCCGGGTCCGATGGCAGCGAGCGAGCTCGTCCCCACCTACGCGGCGCGCGAGCTGGCCCACGGTGTTCCCCGCGACCGCCTGGCCGACGCGGGCATGCCGCCGCGGGTCGCCTACCAGGTCATCCACGACGAGCTGCGCCTGGACGGCTTCTCGCTGCTGAATCTCGCCACCTTCGTGTCGACCTGGATGGAGCCCGAGGCCCGGGACCTGATCTCCGAGACCCTCGACAAGAACATGATCGACCGCGACGAGTACCCGCAGACCGCCGAGCTCGAGCGCCGTTGCGTGAACATCCTGGCCAGGTTGTGGAATGCGCCCGTCGAAGGCGAGGCGGTCGGCACCTCGACGGTGGGCTCGAGCGAAGCCTGCATGCTCGCGGGCATGGCTCTCAAGTGGCGTTGGCGCGAACGACAGCGGGCCGCGGGCCGCCCCACGGATCGGCCCAACCTGGTGATGGGGGCCAACACCCAGATCTGCTGGCACAAGTTCTGCCGCTACTGGGACGTCGAGCCGCGCGAGGTGACCGCGGAAGGGGACCGCTTCACGCTGGCGGCACCCGAGGCCGCGGCGCTCGTCGACGAGAACACGATCGGCGTCGTCGTCATCATGGGCAGCACCATGGACGGCCGCTACGAGCCGGTCGCCGAGGTCGCCGAGGCACTCGATCGGGTCGAGCGCGAGGAGGGCCTCGACGTCCCGATCCACGTCGACGGGGCCAGCGGCGCCTTCGTCGCGCCCTTCCTGCAGCCCGAGATCGTCTGGGATTTCCGTCTACCGCGAGTGCAGTCGATCAACACGTCGGGGCACAAGTACGGCCTGGTCTACCCCGGCGTCGGCTGGGTGGTGTTTCGCGACCGGGCCGCGCTTCCCGAGGAGCTCGTCTTCCACGTCAGCTATCTGGGCGGCGACATGACCGATTTCTCCATCAACTTCTCGCGACCCGGTCACCCGGTGATCGCCCAGTACTACAACTTCCTGCGACTCGGCTTCGAGGGCTACCGCTCCGTGCAGCAGACCTGCCAGGACGTCGCCCTCTACCTCTCCGGTGAGATCGCAAGGCTGGGACCCTTCGAGCTGATCACCCGCGGCGACGACATCCCGGTCTTCTGCTGGAAGATGAGCGACGACTACGCGGACCGGGCGAACTTCAGCCTCTACGACCTGGCCGCGAAGCTCCGCGAGCGGGGCTGGCTGGTCCCCGCCTACCCGATGCCGAAGAACCGCCAGGACCTCGTCGTCCAACGCGTGGTGGTGAAGGAGGACTTCAGTCGCGAGCTCGCGGAACGCCTCCTCGACGACCTGAAGGCGGCCGTCGCCTGGTTCGAGTCTCAGCCGGGCCATCGCGCCACGAAGAGCGGATCGCACTTCCATCATTGACCGCGCGCCCGCCTCAGCGCACGTACGCTCGCTTCAGCGCACGTAGTAGTTGAGCGCGATCGGGCTGAACTCGCGGGGATCCGCGCGGTCGCTGAACGCGTAGGGGGCGCGGCCGTTGTCGAGCCCGCTCACGATGTAGCGGCGGGCGCGCAGGTCGTACCAGGCGAGCAGGGTCGTCCAGTGGACCGGCACCTCGTAGTAGTTGACGGCGTGGGACTCGGCCACCCGCCAGAGCCGGCCCTGCAGGTCGTAGGTGTCGGCCAGCGCGATCTGCCAGCTGTCCTCGTCCACGTAGAAGACGCGCCGCGAGTAGATGTGGCGCTGGCCCTCCCGCAGGCGCCCCTCGATCACCCAGACCCGGTGCAGCTCGTAGCGCGAGAGCTCCGGCGCGACGTGGTGACGCTGCAGGATGTCGGAGTCGGAGACGTCGTCGCCGTGCAGCCGGTAGGCGTTGTAGGGAATGAGCATCTCCCGCTTGCCGAGGAGGGTCCAATCGAAGCGGTCGGGCGGTCCGTTGAAGAGCTCGGCATCGTCGACGGTGCGCAGCCCGTCGGTCCCCGGCGAGGTGAAGTCGTAGGCGAAGTAGGGCTGCCGGACGACGCGCCGGAGCGCCCGGCTGTAGGACCACACCTTGCGGGGCGCTTCGGTCTGGTCGATGGGCTCGACGGCCAGGGTCCCCTCGCCCGAGACGAGAGACGGCGCGAAGGTGCGGGAGCGCAGGGCGAAGACGATATTCTGGAAGCGCTCCCGGATGGGGGTCCCGGCCGCGAACGAGTACGGAAAGAGGAACTCCTCCTTCGACAGCACCACGCTGTAGCGTCCGCCGCGGGTGACTGCCGCCTGCGCGCCGGTCCGGCTCACGCGCAGACCCCGGAAGCGCAGCAGGTGATTCCACAGCACCTCGACGCCGCGAGATGGCACCGGGAAGGGCGAGCTCCCCGAGGCGTTCGTGACCCCGCCCTTGCCCGCCATCGACAGGCGCGCCTCGGTGGCGTTGCGGGCGATGGCTTCGTAGATGCGGGGGGGATAGGAGGCGGAGCGGCGGGTCGGGTAGACGTCCAGCCGGAAGCTCTCGGGATGGGCGCGCAGGAGCGCCTTCAGTCCGTCGCTCAGCTTCGATTCGTGCTGCTCGAGGTTGGCGGCGTCCACCGAGTAGAGCCGTTCGTCCTCGCGGAAGGGGTCGGTGTGCATGCGCCCGGGCTGGTAGTCGGCAGGCGGCTCGAGGATGCCGCCCGTCCAGGGAGGGATCGTTCCTTCGGCGTTTCCCGCGCGCTCGGCGCCCACGGGCGTGAGAGCGGGGTCGGGGAACGAGAGACGCCCCTCCTCGGCGAGCGCGGGATGCACGAGCCACAGCGCCGCCAGTCCGGCGGCGAGGATCTCAGAACGAGTAGCCGACACTGAACCTCACCGAGTCGCGGTCGATCGAGCGGTTGCGCGATCCCGCATCGTAGAACCCCGTGTAGCTCACCTCCGCCGTCCAGGCGTTGAGATAGAGGAAGGAGAGTCCGGTGGTGAACGACTTGCGCTTCTCCAGGAAGGCGCCGGCGGGCCCGGGGGTGTTGCCGTCGACGTCGTGGGTGAAGAGCACGAAGGGGCTCATGCTCACCCCACCCAGCAGGTTGTCGTAGGTCATGCTGCCGGCGATCCGATAGCCCCAGGAGATCTTGCTGGCGTTCGGGGTGTGGTCCGGCGGATCGTGGACCCAGGAGGCCGCCACGTCGAAGGCGAGACTCGTCTGCGAGGCTCCCAGTCGCGGCCCCAGCAGCTGGGTGAGATTCACCGTCGCCTGGGTCTTGTGGCTGCGATCGAAGCCCTTGACGCGCTGCTCGGCCCCCAGCGTGGCAGAGCCCCCGGTGAACTGGATGGGCGACAGGGTCTCGCCCACTACCGCCCCGAGCCCGCGCTGGATGGGCGCGTCGAAGCGGTGCGTTCCCTCCCCCGCGATCAGGGTTCCCGTCCGCGGGATGGCCGTATTGAAGCTGGTCCCGATCATGTCGATGCCTTCGGGATAGACGAGCTCGTAGCCGGCGGCGTTCGCGTACTCGCTGACGGTGAGGGCCTCGGCGGCCGCCTGGGCCTCGGCAGGCTGCAGGCCCAGGCCCTCCAGCACCGCGGCGCGCGCGTCGACGGCCTGCTGGCTCGTCGCGTCGATGGCAGCCTGGTCGGCGGTGCGTCCCTCGATGATGGGCAGCCGGCTGTGATAGTGGATGTAGTGCCAGGCGAACTTGGTGGCGTTCCACTCCGGGATCAGGACCGCGAGGGTCACGCCGCCCTGCTGGCCGTTGCGCGCCGGATCGCGCCCGAGGCCCGGCAGCTGCTGGAACTGGCGATCGAAGCCCAGGGTGCCGGGCGTCAGCCCGAAGGCCTCGTCGAGGTCGGTCCCCAGGTCGGAGAAGCGACCGGCGCCGAGCATCAGGTAGTTGGGTCCGTCCGACCCGAAGGCGTCGTTGACCGAGTAGAAGCTGCCCACCGGGGGAGCCTTCACGTCCTTCCATTCGTACTGATAGAAGGCCTCCACCGACACCAGCTCGGTCAGGGTCGCCACTCCCCACACCATGCCCAGGGGTCGGAAGGCGTCGCGAGGCTGGGCGCCCGGCTGGAGCAGCTGGTTGAAGTCGAGCGGATTGATGACGTCGACGCTGTTGCGCAGGAAGGTGCTCTCGCCCCAGTTCAGCACCTGGTCACCGGCCCGCAGCTGGATGGGGATGCCCAGGACGTCGAAGCGGGCACTCAGGTAGTGGTCGAGCAGCGCGGCCCCGGCGGACACGTCGCGCTCGCCGCTGTCGCGAATGGAGGTGCGCTCGGTGTCGCCCAGCTCGTTCTCGAAGTCGTAGAACCCGTAGCCCCGCACGTAGGCGCCGAACCAGCGCCACTGGAGCGTGAGGTCGGCGGTGCCCCGAACCACGTTCGCGACGATGCCGCGGTCGTAGTTGAGGTTGCCGTCGTCGATGTCGGAGGTCGGCGCGCGGCCGTCGCTGCTGATGGCGACGAGACGCTGGTCGCGATCCTCGACGCGCAGGAGCATCCCGTAGGACACCCGGAGGTCGAGCAGACCTGCCACCTCCCCGATGCGGAAGTCGGTCCCGGCGGCCGGGGTGGCGTGCAGGACGGCCCAGAGCGCAGCGACTCCTGCGAAGCGGCGTCCTCGCGCGCGGCTCCTCGATCGTCGGGGCGGGATGCCGGGACCTCCTTCGATCTCGATGACCCGAGGCTATCGTTGCGATTCGAGGGGGAGCCCGAATGCTAGGAGCCGTCTTCAGCGACTTCCACTGGACCGGGAAGGCCTCCTGGTCTCGAACCACTCGCCTGGGAGGACACCGATGAAGATCCTGGGCATCGCCGCGCTCGTGCTCGCCGTGCTCGCCCTGAGCGCCTTCCTCTTCGTCAGCTGTGGCTGGATGAACCGCGGTGTGGTGCGGGAGCTCCGAGAAGAGCCGGACGGCGAGCGGGCCCGGAAGGTCATGCTCATCGAGCTGCCGTCGGGCAAGGAGATCCCCGTCAACTACCTGCGCGAAGGCGACGTCGTCTATGCGGGTGCCGACTTCCCGTGGTGGCGCGAGCTGCGCGGCGAAGGCGGCCGCGTCCGACTGCTGATCCGCGGGGAGACCCTGGCGGGACACGGCCGCGCCATCGAGGACGATCCGGAGCGGCGCCGCGAGGTCTTCCAACGCCTTCGCCCCGACGCCCTCGAGTGGGCCGGCACCCTGGTGGAGGTGCGCCTGGACCCGGTGACTGGCGACTGAGCACCGCTCAGTCGCCCGGCGTGCGGATGGCGTCCGGGTACTGCGCGGCCAGGCGCAGGGGCTCGCCGTGGGCCTTGAAGCGGAAGTCGCAGCACTCGGCTCCGAGCGCGATCGTGCCCGTGCGCCGGAGCCCCTGGTCGCCCGCGTCGCTTGCCTTGTCGTCGCTGGCGCACATGTAGGGGACGAGCGCCATGGCGTCGTGCTTCCCGAAGGCGTGGCAGACCGCGCAGGAGAGGATGTTCATCCCCCAGTCGGCTTCGGGGCCGCCCGGCACGATCTCGAACACGAACTCGTGGGGCGCGGCGCCCTCCTGCGAGGCGAGCGCGTCCCGCACCATCGCCTCCGGCGCCTCGGCGGGCAGGGGCTTCTGGCGGACCCGGAGCGGCGCGGCGAGCACCGCGCGGCCGAACGCGTGCACGTCGACGCCGCGCCGCGCGGCCGCCTTCCAGGCAGCGAGCGACTGGAAGACCGAGAAGCTCGACCAGTACATCACGTGGTCCGGCCGGTCCGCGTAGGGGATTTCGTGCTCCAGGGTCGCGAAGGCCTCGCGCGCATCGCGAAGCGCGGCGTCGAGCTCGTCGTCGGGTACGAGCTGCGCGAGCACGTCGCGGACCCCGAGTTCGAGCTGGTCGTAGCGATCGAGAAACGAGGGATGCGTATCGGCCATGGGACCCTCCGTACTCCTCAGGGTAGCGCCGCGACGATCCGCAGCGGCCCGCCGCTGCCGTCGCGGATCTTCATCGGCAGCGCGATCACCGTGAAGCCGCGGGGCGGGAGCGCCTCGAGATTCGCGACGTTCTCGAAGACCGGGATGTCCCGCTCGAAGAGCCTCACGTGGGCCTGGAAGTGGGTGGACGGCCCGTGGTCGATGCTGGCGGTGTCGATCCCGATGGCCGCGATCCCGCGCTCGGCGAGCCACGGAACCGCAGCCGGGTCGAGACCGGGGAAGTGCAGCTTCGCGACCGCCGCCTCGCCCCGTTCGGCCGTCCCGAGGTAGCGCTCCCGGTCGGGCCAGACGCGTCCGAAGCCCGTCCGCAGGAGCACGATCGCCGACTCGGGGAGCGGTCCGTGGCGGGCTTCGAAGGCCTCGAAGTCCGCCACTCCGACCTGGTAGTCGCGATCGTCCGTGCAGGCTCCGGTCACGTCGACCACCACGCCCGGCCCCACGAGACGCTCGAGCGGCACCCGATCCGCCGTGTCCCGACCCTCGAAGAAGTGCACCGGTGCATCCAGGTGGGTGCCCCCGTGCTCCGGCGCCGAGAAGCTGTGGGCCTCGTACCAGTAGCCCTTGTCGGTACGCCCCGAGGCGCGGGTCGTCATCTCGAAGCCCGTCTCCGTCGGCCAGTAGATGGTCGTCTCGTCGAAGGCGTGGGTCAGGTCCACGAGCCGATGCCCGGACAACGGCGACTCCGCGACCGCACAGCCCAGGGCCGAGACGCAAGCGATCCCGACCGCGATTCCGTGGTGCCACCTGCCGCTACGCATCCCTTCCCTCTCCCTTCTCTCCTCTCCCCTCTCCCCCTCTATCCCCCTTTCCGCTCGAGGGAGCGACCGCCCGACCGCTCCGGGCCGGTCTCGTCAGTAGCCGATGACGACGTTGGCAACGGCCCGGGGCTCCGGCGGCAGCGCGTACACGTTCCGCTCGTAGTCCGGATTGTAGGGGGAGATGTTCAGCACCTCATCGCCGACCACGAGGGTGGCGCTGCCGCCCGGGTCGAAGCCCATGGCGCTCTCGAGCCCGCGGGCCTGCAGGATCTCTGCCATGTCGACGTGGGTGGCACCGGCGGACTCGCGGATGCGACCGTTCACCGCGAGCACGCTCAGCCGGCCTTCGGCATCGAGGCCCGCTGCGATCTTCGGACCCCGCATGTCCAGGTAGTCGAGTCGCGCGGCCTGGGTCTGGATGGACGCCCGGGTCTTCCATCCCTCGCGCTCCATGTCGATCGCGACCTCGCCGTGCTCGAGCAGCAGGGGACCGGCCTCCACCGCCTGGGCGACCCCCTCGAGCCCGGGCAGCGTCAGCTGCAGGCGCAGCCCGGGCCGCCACGCGCGCGGGACGCCGTCCTTCGGGAACGAGAAGCAGAGCCCGACGGGGAGTACGGGCACCCCTTCGCCGGGGCCGGTCTCGACGATCTCCATGATGCGATCGCCCACGAGTCGAACGATCACCCGGCCGTCGCCCGGCAGCTCGTCCCGTTCGGCCAGCAGATCGTAGAAGCAGGGTCCGTCCGGCGGCCGGTCGGGGTTGCGCGCCGTCGCCCCCAGCTCCACGGCCGCGCTTCCCGCCGCCGCCCGCACGCCCCCCTCACAGCTGACGCGACGGATCTCCAGCGAGCCGTCCTTGCCGACCAGCAGCGCGGGCTTCGAGAAGAGGGGCGGGCACAGCACCTTGCCGTCCGACACGATCAGGCCCAGGGGCGACCCCACGTAGCTCTCCGGAAGACCCAGCTTGCCGACGAGCTCCGCATTCAGGATGTAGCCGCCGTTCCAGGCGATCTTCGCGCGGGCCCGCGGCTTGCGGCCGAAGCGCTTCACGAACTCCGGAACGATCTGGTTCCCGGTCTTCGACGAGAGCACCGCGTAGCGCAGACGCTTCTCGACGCGCGCGACCACGCCCGACCACGGGAGGCCGTCGCCGTAGACTCCGTTCAAGGCCTCGTGGTGGACGGGCCCCCGGCGCGCACTCCCCGCCTTCGCGAGCGATTCGAGCGCCTCCTCCACCCGCGAGCCGCGCAAGAGCGCGTCCTCCCGCAGTGCGGCGAGCACGGCGTCCTCCCCGAGGCGCTTGCAGAGCCTGCGGTAGCGACGTGTCCGCAGGCTCGCACTCAGGCTGCGCGCCGTCTGGACCGGCGTCGGATACGCGAGGGTCGCGCGCAGTCCGGCGGGCACCCGGGAGACGAATCCCGCTCCTTCCGGAACGCCCAGGATGTTCGCCGTGAACGGGTCGTCGGCGCGACCGATGTGGAAGCGCTCGAGATCTGCCCCGTCG
>JANQSB010000470.1 GCA_028284295.1 Myxococcota bacterium
GCCCAGCGCGGCCGGGAAGTGCCGGCCACGCGGTTGCTGGCCGCGCTCGAGTTCGTGCACCGTCTCGGCCGGCCATTCGCCGAGTGGTGGAAGGGCGGCTACGACCTGCTCGTCACCCCGACCCAGGCCGCCCCGCCGGTCCGTCTCGGCACGCTGGACTCGACCCGTGAGGAGCCGCTCCGCCGCTTCATGCTCTCCGCGCCCTTCGGCGTCTTCACCCTGCCGTTCAACCTCTCCGGCCAGCCCGCCCTCTCGCTCCCGGGCGGATTCACGGCGGGCGACGACGCCTGGCCCGGCGGCCTGCCGCTCGGCGTCCAGCTCGTGGCCCCGTACGCGGGCGAGCGGCTGCTCCTGCGCGTCGCCGCGGAGCTCGAAGAGGCCGCCCCCTGGGCGGGCCAGGTGCCCCCGAACTTCGGGTAACCGAAGCGAGCCCCCGAACGAATTCAGCTCCAACCGAGCCCGCTCCATTATTCTCTGGACGATCTCCCTACTCGATTCTTCAACCGAGCCCCAACCGAGGACACGACGTGGCGACCGACGACAAGGACAAGGTCAAGAAGAGCGACGACGAGTGGCGGGCCCAGCTCTCGCCCGAGGAGTACCAGGTGACCCGTCGGGCCGGTACCGAGCGCGCCTTCACGGGTCGCTACTGGGACGAGAAGACCAAGGGCCTCTATCGCTGCATCTGCTGTGGCGCCCCGCTCTTTCGCAGCGAGACCAAGTACGAGTCCGGCACCGGCTGGCCATCCTTCACCGAGCCGGTCGACCCCGACGCCGTCATCGAGCACGACGACGACTCGCTCGGCATGCGACGAACCGAGGTCGTCTGTAGCCGCTGCGACGCGCACCTGGGCCACGTGTTCCCGGACGGCCCCGGCCCGGAGGGCAACCGCTACTGCATGAACTCGGTCTCGCTCGACCTCGAGCCCGACGCAGAGGGTGGTGGGGAAGGCAGCGAGTCGAAGTAGCGCCCAGTCACTCCAGCAACACGAAAGCCATGAAGGCCCTGCTCTGGGACAACGACGGCGTCCTCGTCGACACCGAACACCTCTACTTCGCCGCCACCCGGGACGCCCTCGCCCGCGTCGACATCACACTGACCCTCGAAGACTTCCGCGAGATCAACCTCCGACACGGACGGAGCTGCTTCGTCCTGGCGCTCGATGCCGGTGTCTCGGAGGACGAAGTCGAACGCCTCAAGATCGTGCGGAACGACGCCTACCACCGCCGCGTCCTCGCGGGCGTCGACCTCATCGACGGCGTTCGCGAGACCCTGTCGCGCCTGTCCGGCCGTCTCCCGATGTCGATCGTCACCAGCTCACACCCCGAGAACCTGCACGCCATGCACCGCGACCACGCAATCGACGTCTTCTTCGAGCTCGTCGTGGCCAACGGCGACTACGCGCGCTCGAAGCCACACCCGGATCCGTATCTGACTGCCGCGCAACGGCTCGGCGTAGATCCCGCCGACTGCATGGTGGTGGAGGACTCGGAGCGGGGACTGCGCGCCGCTCTGGCTGCGGGGATGGGGTGCTGGGCGATCCCGAACGAGCTGACGCAGGTGGGCGACTTCACCGGGGCGGACCGGGTTCTGGAGAGTGTTTGGCAGGTGGCGGCGTTGGTGGAGGAACGGATGTCTACAGCGGGTGGGGGTTGAGCTGGCATCCGGGGTTGGCGGTTGGTGGGCTGCCTGTCAGCTAGAGCCAACTCGAATATCGCTAGCCCTCTCTTCCCGGCATCTTATCCGGATAGAGGGCCGGATATCGTGTTTCAAGGGCGGCCGATAAGATGACGGTGGCGATCGCCCGGCGTGACTTTCGATGTGGATTCAGTCGACTACGTGAACGCCGGGTGGCACGATATCCGTACCGGCTTCCCGATGGTCGGGTAGAGCTGGTGACGTCGAATATATGTTAGGCGGCGCAAGTGGCTTCAAGCGAAGTCTTCGAGCTCATGGACGTCGCATCTCTCCTCGCGAGGGCTCGCAGTTTCCCTTGGGACTCCTCCGTCTACTTCCCGCCAGAAGGACCTACCAGTCTCGAATCCCAGTGTGCAGTGATTCGGGACGACACTTCTCTCTACGGCGACCCAGAGCCTCACCCCAAAGCAGATCAGCACGGCTTGCAGGAGTCGATGGGCCTCCAGGACGTTCAAATGGTTCTGGACAATGCGGAGAATCAGGCGGAAGCAGTCACAACCGAGCAGCTACTCCGGGCGCTTCAGCACTACATCCAGCACGACTCGTACCTGTCGTTGCGATGATTCCTTCAGAAAGTGGCATGCGCCGCCTAACAAGCCGTTCAACCGGACCCTCTGCTGCTTGGCGATGTACGGTCGTGGTACCCTGCGAGGGAACCAGCCGTACCGGACCTGCTCGGCACATGGCCGAGGGCCGGTTAACGGCGTAGCCGTTAGGCGGCGCGCGCGTGAGCCCTATCGAGCTTGTGCTGGCCTGGGTCGGA
>JANQSB010000494.1 GCA_028284295.1 Myxococcota bacterium
ACACTCGTCCGATCCAGCTGGCGGGCGAGCGTGTAGCTCGCAGCCTCGACGATCCCCAGTACGGCCACGCCGGTCACCACCGCGAACAGGACGCGCTTCACCTGCAACCCGCCTTCACCGCCCGCCCGGCCGAAGCCCGGAGGGACCGCTAGAACATGCCCGTTCCGAGGCTCGACGCGTTTCCCTGGAAGGGATTGTCGAGATTCGAGCCGGCCCCCAGGAGGGTGATGTTGATCCCGAAGCGCAGGCCACGGGTTCGGTTGTCCTCGGCGAGCAGCTGCACGGCCCAGCAGCGGCACTTCGAGGTGTACTCCAGCGCACCCCGGTTCGTGAGCATGGTGGTGCGGTGCAGGCTGTAGGCAATGCTGTAGTCGACGGCCCAGTTCTCCGTGAAGCGCAGCCGGGTGGCGGCGGTCACCTGGTTGATGCGGGTGAACTCGCTCTGGAGCCGGCTGAAGCTCCCGCCCACGTCGTCGACCCCCTGGATGCTCTCGAAGCTCTCGAAGAAGGTGCCGACCGCCTGGCGATAGCGGTACCCGAGGGCCAGGCCGCTACTTCGCCGCAGTCCGAGAACGCCCTTCAACGGGAACGCCACCTCGAAGTAGGCCTGCTCGAAGCGCGTCTTGTCCATGTCGTAGGCCACGTTGAAGCTCGAGACGATGCCCCGGTAGGGCAGCAGGCGTCCTTCGGCGATGGCCAGACCCGGATCGCCTCGTCCTCCGCGGAAGTCGTAGGCGAGGGAGAACTCGAGCTCTCCGAGCAGACGGCGCCCCCCGCGCCGGTCGATGTAGAAGCGGTTCCCGGCGCCGACGCTGACGATGTTGGCCGGATCGATCCGGTCCGCATCGTCCAGCACGACGTTGTCCAGACTGAGCTGGCGGATCCGACGCTGTGGGACCTTGGTCGCGGGAACGAAGAGCGGATTGCTCGACTGGCTCCGCTTCCACACGTAGGCCCAGCTCACCTTGGGCTCGAGCAGATGGACCAGCGGGGGGAGCAGCGGCGGGTCCACCCGACCCCGCAGCTGACTCTGGGCGTCGACCCGCGCGGTGAGCAGCCCGCGATCCTCGAAGCTCTGGGCGTCGGTCGAGTACAGGGTCTGGTGCCAGCCGACCTCGGGACGCAGGTCGACCGCGTCGAAGAGACGGAAGGAGTGGCCGATGTGCGGGTTCAGGATGAAGCGATGCCCCTTGTCGTTGAGCGGCTCGCCTTCCTGGAAGACCCCGTCGTCCACCCCGAGCTTCTCGCGCTGGTCCGGATCGGTGAAGACGCCCCCACCGAGGGAGGCGATGCCGATGTCCAGATAGCGGTCGTCCCCCTGGATGCCGCCCGAGGTGGGCGTGAGCTCGAGCTCGTCCGAGGCCCGCTTGTAGGACCAGAAGTTCGCGTAGTCGACGTTCATGCCGAACGCGAAGCCGGCCAACGGGTCGACGCGGGTCGGCAGCCAGGCGAGCTCCGCGCTGGGCGCACGGTGCAGCAGGTACTTGTCGCGGTCCGAACGGTCGGGGTTCTGGCGGTCGTTGCGATAGGTGACCGACAAGACGCCGCCGCCGCTGCCGTCCCTCCCGACGTGCCCGAAGCCGAAGGCCGTCGATTCGATGAAGCGATCCATCCGGAAGTCCCGGAACTCCTCGAAGTCCCGGACGTACTCGTTGTCCGACACGACCTGGATGTCCGATCGCAGCCGCAGCCCGCCGGGCAGGTGGATGTCGTTGTCGAAGCCCACCCCGAAGCGGTTCGGGTTGTACTGGTTGCGATCCCGCCGCAGGGTGGCCGGCGGCGGCGTGGGGTTCGGGACCGACCCCGAGATCTCGTCCGGATCCATGTCGTGAATGAAGCTCGCGAAGAGGTCGGTGGAGGAGCGGCGTCCGTAGACCGTCTCGACCAGGAGCTCGGGCTTGAAGCCGCGCGTGGTCATGTAGCGGGGCGTCAGCGTGACATTGACGTTGTCCCGGGCCGCCCAGAAGAAGGGCAGCGCGACCTCGAAGCCGTTGCCGCCTCCGAAGCGGAACTGCGGCGGCAGGAAGCCCGTCGCGCGTTCCGTCTTGATCGGGAAGGCGGCCCACGGGAGCCAGATGGCCGGGACCCCGAGGACGTCGAGGGTCGAGTTGGTCACCGTCGCGTAGCCGCCGATCTCGACGTCCGCCTCGTCCGCGTTGATCACCCAGGGCAGTCGGTCGTCGTCCTCGGGACAACGACAGGTCGTCATGCTGACGTCCTTGGCCTCGAAGCGCTGGGCGGAGGTCTTCACGAGCTCGCCGGCCGCGAAGCGGAAGTCGTCCTCGCCGAGGTCGAGGCGGCCCGTCAGCACCAGCCCCTGCTGGGCCGCGTTGTCGAACTCCAGGAAGCGCGCCTCGAGGACGTCGTCCCCGTCCGCCGCGCGGACGTTGCCCGCCGCGATCCCGCGGCGCGTGATGCGGTTGAAGACGATCCAGTCCGCGTCGATGCGCCGGTCGTCCTGGACGACCCGGACCTCGCCCTGGGCCACGTAGACCTGCCGGACCGACTCGTACACGATCCGATCGGCGGTGATCTCGATCGGCTGGTCCCGCCGCAGCGCGTCGTCGCCCCCGGCCGCGTGACCGGGCAGCGCGGACACACAGGCTGCCACGACGAGCAGGACCCAGGACGTACGCAGTGACAAGTGTCCCCCCACACCCGTGCCGAGCGTGCCGCGAAGCTATCAGACCCGACAGCGCCCCCGCGAGGGCGGCCCTGGCGGGCGGGGCGGACTGCTACGCGGGCGCATCCAGGCAGGCGGAGAGCTTGTCCACGTCCGGGGTGACGAGGACGTCGTCCACCAGCCGGACCAGCTTCTGGTCGAGCAGCTGGTGGAGCGCGCGATGGGCCTCCAGCATGGAGAGACCGGACTCCTGGGCGAGACTGCGCAGGGTGCCCGAGATCCGGAAGCCCTCGCCCTGCTGTTCGGCGTTTCGAACCAGCGCCCGAACCACCGGGCGGAGCAGATCGTCGACCCCCAGCGCAGACAGACGTCGCTCGGAGTCGATCAGGCGGTCGGTCAGACGGCGGATGATGCGGATCGCGATCTCGGGACGCTCGACGCACATCGCCTCGAGGGTGGCCCCGTCGAGCTCGAGCAGACGGCAATCGGTGGTCGCCACGGCGCGCGCCGTGCGCGGCTCGCGCACGACGACGCTCATCTCGCCGAAGAACTCGCCGCAGCCCAGTCGCGCGACGGCCTGGCGACCCGTCAGCCCCATGCGGGTGAGCTCGACCTCTCCCGACTGGATGACGAAGAGGACCTCGCCCGCGTCTCCTTCTTCGAAGATCACCGAGCCCGCCTCGAAGACGCGCTCGTAGGTCTTGCGAACCTGGATCTGGGTGTTCTCGCGAGCCAAGCGGAAGGCGCCTCCCCCGCTCTCAATCGACGTCCCGCGGACCCGCCTTTAGCCCGGCATTGCCCCGGCGGCATGCCCTGGCGAACGCTTCGCGTTCGCTTGCAGCGGGGTCTGGAGCACTAGGAGTCCGAGCGGAGATCCGCCAGGGCCTGCTCCAGGTCGGCCACCTCGATCAGGCCGACGTGCTCCACCACGATCCGTCCGTCGGGTGCGAGAACGTAGAGGGTCGGAAAGCCCAGCGCTCCGAAGCGACGGGCGAGCTCCTCCCCTCCCACCAGGATCGGATACTCCACGCCCTTCTCGTCCACCCAGCCGCGAACCACCTCCGGCTCCTCGACATCGACGGAGATCCCGAAGACCAGCACGTCCCCGTCGGGCTCGTGGGCCTTCCAGAAGGCGTTCAGCTCCGGCACCTGGAACTCGCAGGGCGGGCACCAGGTGGCCCAGAAGTCCAGGATCACCGTCTTCCCCTGGAGATCGGTCGAGCGGACCAGCTCGCCGTCCAGGGAGGCCAGCGCGAAGGCGGGAGCCGCACGCTCCTCTCCGCCCCCCTCCGCCGCCGAAGCCTCGGGGCCGCCATCGACTGCGGCGGCGACCTCGGCGGCCTCCTCGGACGCGGGGCTGCAGGCGGCCAGGAGGAGGATTGCGATCCAACACGCCGGGTGTCTCATGCGACCTCTCGCGGGCGGACGCCCGTCACTGCAGGAAGCCCTCGAGGGAGTTGACGAAGCGCGTCAGGAACCCGAGCTGACTGTTGAGCCGCGTGAACTGGTCGGTCATCAACATCACCCCGACGGCCATCAGCAGGAGCCCGGAGACGATCTCGAGCTTTCGCAGGTGGCCCTTCACGCGTGTGAAGACGCGAAAGAAGCGCTCGACACTCCACCCCGCAGCCACGAAGGGGATCGCCAGCCCGAGTGAGTAGACGGCCAGCAGCGTGGTGCCCTGCCCCATCGTGTCCCGGCTGCTTGCCAGGGCCAGAACCGAGCCGAGAATCGGACCGATGCAGGGCGACCACCCGAAGGCGAAGCCCGCCCCGACCAGATAGGTCGACAGGAAGCCCTGGTTCGTGACGTGCACGTCCATGCGGGTGTCGCGATAGAGGAGCTGGATCGGGATCAGCCCGGACATGTGGATGCCCAGGATCACCACACCGAGCCCCGCGATCTGGGCGAGACCGAACTCGAGCCCGAAGAGATCCGCTCGCCAGGTCCGGACCGTATGCCCGATGGCGACGGCTCCGATGCCCATCACGACGAAGACCGTCGAGAAGCCGGTGACGAAGCCCAGGCAGGCCCGCATCACGCGCCTGCGCATCAGCCCCTCGTCGTGTCGGAGCTGCAGCTCGTCGATGGAGACGCCCGAGATGAGAGACAGATAGGCGGGCATCAAGGGAAGCACGCACGGTGACAGGACCGAGAGCACGCCGGCCGCGAAGGCGACGGGCATCTGTGAGGCGATCTCGAGCATGGGCGCACCGCAAGGGTCGCCATTCGCGCCGAGGCGCGCCACCGGGTGTCGCGGGCTCGCGGGACCGGGCCGGTGGATGGACCCGGCCGGTCCCGCGCGCGGAAGCGCCCCCTACCAGGCCTGGTCGTAGTCCGGCTCGGGGGGCGCGGCCGCCACGTCGAGGTTCTCCTCGGCGTACTCCGGATCGCGCCCGAAGAACTCGATGCTCTCGTCGCCGGTCAGCTGATCGGGCGTGAGCACGTAGTCCCCCAGGACGCTCGGCGTGAGCACCACCATGGCCACGTCGTTGTCGCCGCCCGAGAAGGCCCAGGCGAGCCCCCCGACCACGCAGCCGCCGATCGCGTAGACCAGCTTGACGGGCGCGTAGACGAGGCTGGCGAATGCGGATCCGATTCCGAGACCCGCGCTGGCGCCCATGCCGCGCTGCTGCTCGGCGAAGGCCGTGGCCGGCGCCAGGGCGAGCAAGGCTGCGAGGGCCGCGCTGGCGAGGACCCGGCGCGTGCTCTGGTGGAACGAAGCTCTGGATGTACGGGTGTCCATGACCTCTCCTTCACCTCTCCTGAGGGCCGCGCACGCGCGACCCTGCCTGACGGTCGCGCATTCGCGACCCTGGAACGGCGGATCAACCGCCGTTTCCCCCCGATCCGGAGTCTGCCGCGTCTGGCGTCGACCGGCAAGCGCGGTCCGGGAAGTCCGCTGTCAGACGTCGACCAACAAGGTGACGGGGCCGTCGTTGCAGATCTCCACCTGCATCTGCGCTCCGAAGCGACCGGTGATGACGGGCACACCTTCCTCGCGCACGCGGTCGATGAGTCGCTCGAGCAGGGGCTCGGCCCGCTCGGGGTCCGCGGCGTCTCCGAAGAAGGGACGGCGCCCCTTGCTGCAGTCGCCGTAGAGTGTGAACTGCGACACGATGCCCAGCCCCGCCCCTTCCTGCTTGACCGAGCGGTTCATGCGGCCCTCGTCGTCGGCCAGGACGCGGAGATGGACGAGCTTCTTCGCCATCTCGTCGGCGCGCCGCTCGTCGTCGTCTCGGTGCGCCGCCACCAGGCAGAGAAGGCCCGCCTGCATCTCACCGACCACCTCGCCCCCCACCACGACCCGCGCCGAGCGCACCCGTTGGACGACCGCGCGCACCGGTGCTCAGATCTCTTCCTGGGCGGCGAAGCGCCCCCGGTAGAGGGCGGTGCCCTCGGTGCGCATCAGCACGAGCTGACACACCCGGACCCCCGCGTGCAGGCGCAGGGGGTGACTGGAGACGTTGCTCATCTCGAGGACCTGCCGGTTGTGCACCCCGGGCTGCACGAACGCCGACGTGACGTGAACCATGAGGCCCAGACGCGCGAAGCGGCTGCGCCCCTCGAGGAAGCCACAGAGGTCACCCGGCAGGGTCACGCGTTCCCGCGTGATGCCGTGCACGGTGACACCGGGCTCGAGCACGTAGGGCTCCTCGAGCGAGAGCACCCGGGTGTGGTCGCGAAAATCCGTGTCGGACAGGACCTCGATGGCCAGCGCACCCGACTCGATCACCCGGATCTCGTCGCCCAGGGTGAGGTCGATGGACGCGACGCCGACCTGATCGCGCTCGAAGGGATCGATCGCGACGCGACCCGACTCGATCTCGCGAAGGATCACCTCTCCGGTCAGGACGGCCACGTTGCGGCGCATGGTATCGTACTGCCGATGACCCACCCCTACTTCCGCGGCTTCGATGCGGATCGGCCGATGATCCTGGGGCATCGCGGCGCGGCGGGCACGGCACCCGAGAACACCCTCCCCTCCTTCGAACGCTGCCTGGCCCTCGGCGGCGATGCGATCGAGACGGACGTCCAGGTCACGTCGGACGGGGTTCCGGTCCTGTTGCACGACGCGAGCCTCGCGCGGGTGAGCGACCGGGCGACGCCGGTCGCCTCGATTCCCCGGGCAGAGCTCGAGTCGATCGATGCCGGCTACCACTTCACGATCGACGACCGGGGCGAGACCGAGCCGCCGGACGACGCCGCCTTCCGCGGAGGCGGATATCGCGTCCCCACCGTCGAGGAGGCCTTTCGCGCCCTGCCGCATGCGCGCTTCAACCTCGAGATCAAGACCGAGGAGAACGACGCGGTCGCCCGCGTGGTGGAGCTGGTCGCGTCGCTCGGGCGGGCGGACCGCACCCTCCTGACCGCGGGAGACGACGCCATCATGCTGCGATTGCGCAAGGAGATCGCGGCCCGAGGAGTCGCGGTCGCGACCAGCGCGTCGATCTCGGAGATCGTCGCGGTCGTGCGAAGCGCGGTCGACGGCGGCCCGCCGCCCTCCGGGATCCAGGCCCTTCAGATTCCGACCCGTTTCGCGAACGCCGAGCTCGTCACCCCCGAGCTCGTCGAGCACGCGCATCGGCACGGCATCCAGATCCACGTCTGGACCATCAACGACCCCGAGGAGATGGGGCGGCTCTTCGACCTGGGCGTGGACGGGATCGTGACCGACTTTCCCGAGCGTGCGGCGAGGCGGATCGCCGAGCGGCGGCGGGCTCTCGAGCCCCGTCCCGCCGATTGCCGGCTCGCGCGATTCCCCTGCCGTCGGCCTTCTTCCAGGCACGGCGCGAGGCGATCCGCCAGGCGGCGCAGCACGGTCCCGTCCTGGATCTCGCCTGCGGCCGAGGCCGGCACGCGCTCGCTTGCGCCCAGGACGGGCTCCCGACGAGACTGTGTAAACCCACCCAGACAAGTGGTGTTGAACATTTCTTCGTTGCAGGTCATATTTATGTCAGTTTGTATAATAATGTGGCCATTTTGACTTGTTATGCTCAAAGCATACTTTCCAGTCACATCAATTCTC
>JANQSB010000495.1 GCA_028284295.1 Myxococcota bacterium
GTCCTGGCCTCCGCGGTCGCGGCGGCCACCGAGAGCATCCCCATCCAGGTGGGCGCACTGGTGCTGCCCCTGCACGATCCGGTTCGCATCGCCGAGGACATGGTGGTCCTCGACCACCTGTCCGGTGGCCGGGTCTCCTACGTGCTGGCGGTCGGGTATCGGCAGGAGGAGTACGCGATGTTCGATCGCGACTTCCGGGGTCGCGGTCGACGCATGGAGTCCTGCCTCGAGGTGCTGCGCAGAGCCTTCTCGGGGGAGCCCTTCGACTACGAGGGGCGGCCCGTGTGGGTGCGCCCCGAGCCGCTCAGCCCGGGTGGCCCCGCCCTGCTCATGGGGGGGCGCAGCAAGGCGGCGATCCGTCGGGCTGCGCGCTTCGGGCTGGGGGTGGTCACCGAGGGCGGTACCGGGCTCCAGGATCTCTACGTCGAGGAGTGCCGAGCGCACGGACACGCGCCCGGGATGTTCATCGATACGCCGGAGGGAAACGTCACCTCGGCCTTCGTCGCCCGCGATCCCGACGAGGCCTGGGAGCGCTACGGGCCCTACCTGCTGCACGACGCCCGGATGTACTCGGCGTGGATGGGCGAAGGCCACGGCAGCGTCACCAAGTCGACGGCAAGCGACGTGGCGGCGCTGCGGGCCGAGAAGGGCAGCTACCGGATCTTCTCGGTGGACGAGGCGATCGCGTACCTGCGGGAGCGGGGCCTGCTCGGCCTGCAGCCCCTGTGCGGGGGCCTGCCGCCGGCGCTCGCGTGGGAGAGCCTGAAGCTCGTAGCCGAAGAGGTGGTTCCTGCCGTGCGAGGCGCGGCGGGAAGCTCCTGACGGGTCACTCGCGACCTTCGCGTGCCGCCAGGACACCCGCCGCCGCGAGACCGAGGGCCAGCAGCAGGCCCGTCGAAGGCTCGGGTACGATCGTCGCGATCCAGGACTCGTTGCCGTTCGGGCCGCTTCCGAGCCCGGTCAGGGTGAGCCCGTCGTCCGAGATCCCGGTGACCTCGGACAGGTCCCAGCCGGTCAGGTCGACGCCGCGGGCCTCGAGCAGGCCCTGCACGGACCGATCACCCAGGGTCGGGTGCGAGATCCACGCCTGTCCGTCGCGGAACCCGGCCAGGACCGATCCGTCGGCCGAAACGGCGCTGGGCAGGAAGTCACCGAGGTCGACGAGTCCGCCGGCCTCGGTCCATCGGAAGCCCACGTTGGTCCCGAAGCCGACGATGGTCGAGCCGTCCGCCGAGACGTCGCGCGGGGTGCTCCCGCTCTGGCCCGGGAGGATGCCCAGTCCCACCATGCCGCCGGCCTCGGTCCAGACGAAGCCCTCGAAGCCGAGGAAGGAGTTCGCGAGCCCCGTGATCACCGAGCCGTCGGCCGAGATCGCCCGCGCCGAGCTCGTGGTTCCGCCCGGAAGGAAGCCCAGCATGTCGAAGCTACCGGTCTGGGTCCAGCGGAACGCCTCCGAGCTGAAGGCGGTGAAGCCCTCACCGTGCCCGATCACCACCGACCCGTCGGCGCTGACGCCCCAGGCTTCGGAGATCGGATCGCCGCTCGGACGCCCGAGCCCGACCATGCCCGACGCGGTCCAGCGGAAGGCCTCGCCCGGTCCCGAGTATCCGATGCCGACGACCACGGATCCGTCCTGGGACACGCCCTGGGCGCTGCTGCGGAAGAGCGACCCCGGCAGGTCTCCCAGCCCCACCATCCCCGTCGACGCGGTCCAGCGGAAGGCCTCGCCGTTGCCGCCCGACGCCCCGGACTGGCTCCAGCCGACCACCGTGCTGCCGTCGCCGGAGATCGCTCGGGCGCTCGAGAGGAAGGTGCCGCCGGGCAGGTCACCGAGCGGGGTGAAGCTGTCCGCCCACGCTGGCAACGCCACGGCCAGCGACGCGACGACTGCGGGGACAGCGTGGATCCAGCGCGCCACCATTTCCCAGGGCCTTTCACCTGCCATCATGCCCGCCGGCGGCGCTGCCTGTAAAGTGACTTCTCGATGGCGATCGGGAAACAGCCTTCCCGTGGGGGTGTCGTCACGAGCGTGTGTCGGTTCGACGCACGCCACGTGACGAGGAAGGAGGCACCGTGGCGCTGAGCTTCGACGCAACCCAGACCCTGGCCATCGCGATGGCGGTGCTCTTCTCGGGTGCCTGGATGGTCCAGCGGGTCGGATTCCTGCGCGAGAACAACATCCCGATCCCGGTCGTGGGCGGCCTGCTCTTCGCGATCGGGAACGCGCTGCTGCACACGACGGTGGATCTCGACCTGTCGTTCGCGGATGCCATCAAGGGGCCCTTGATGCTCGCGTTCTTCACGACGATCGGACTCGGGGCCGACCTGCGTCAGCTCGGTCGCGGCGGCACGCAGCTGGCGTGGTTCGCCGGCGTCTGCCTCGCCTACCTCGTCCTGCAGGACGGCATCGGCGTCGTGACCGCGATCGGACTCGATCTGCATCCCGTCGTCGGTCTGCTGAGTGCGTCGATCACGCTCTCGGGTGGCCACGGCACGGGCGCCGCCTACGCGGAGCGCTTCGCCAGCCACGAGAACATCGCCGGGGCCATGGAGCTCGCGATGGCCTGCGCGACGCTCGGGCTGGTGCTGGGAGGGCTCATCGGGGGGCCGGTCGCCAGCCGCCTGATCCGCCGGCACCGACTCGAGCGTGTCGGGCACGAGGATCCCGAAGGCGATGCGGGGCCCGAGGCGCCCATGGCGCCACCCATGTCCGGCGAGACCTTCCTGCGCGCGCTCTTTCTCGTCCTCCTGTGCCTGATCGGGGGAGAGAGTCTGGCGCGCGCGATGAGCGGAGCGCCCTTCGTGCTGCCGAGCTTCGTGTGGTGCCTCTTCCTCGGGATGATCGTTCGCAACCTCTCGAACTTCGTCCCGAGTCTGGCCCTGCACGACGGGACCGTGGACGCGATCGGCTCGCTCTCGCTCGCGCTCTTCCTGGCGATGGCGCTGATGTCCCTGCAGCTCTGGGAGCTGGCAGCGATCGCGGGCCCGCTCGTCGTGCTGCTCGCCGCCCAGACGACCGGCATGGCGATCTTCGCCATGTTCGTCACCTATCGCGTCATGGGGGCGCACTACGACGCGGCGGTCATGGCCAGCGGGCACTGCGGCTTCGGGCTGGGCTCGACTCCCACGGCGCTCGCGAACATGGAGGCGGTGACCCTGCGCTACGGCAGCTCGGCCCAGGCCTTCCTGGTGGTGCCGCTGATGGGGGCCTTCTTCATCGACTTCCTGAACGCCCTGGTGATCCAGGGCTTCCTGACCCTCCCGCTCTTCGGGCTGTGATGCGGGCCTTCCTTCGCGTCGGGGGACTCGGCGGGGCTCGCCTTCTCTGCGTGCTCCTGTGCGCGATCGCCCTCGTCGCGGGCTGCTCGCGTGGGCCCGGCGTCGACGCACTCCGGGACGAGCTGCGCCAGGGTCTCGATGCACAGTTCGAGGACGGGCTCTTCTCGATCCGTCAGTTCGTCCGGCGAGGCTCCGCCCCGGCCGGCTCGGAGGGTCTCTTCGTCTACTACGACGCCGAGCTCGAGTTCATGCGGGACTACGCGCTGACCGCCTGGCGGGGTCTCAACCTGGGCACGCTCGCCTTCGTGCTCGGTGCGACCGAGAGCGGTATCGAGGGCTTCAAGGCCAAGGGCAACGCGAAGGGCGAAACCCTGATCGTGCGGGGCCGACTCCTGCTCGAGAAGGACGACACCACGGACGAGTGGGTCCGCGTCGTTCGAGGCCGCGCCGCGGAGGCATCGGTCCGAGAGCCTGCCGTGCAGGACCTGCGCGGCTCCGGGCCCGACGCGCTGCTCCAGAGCGTTCGCGACCAGGTGGCCACCGCGCCCGCTGCCCGCGTCGATGCGCGCAACACGCACGACGCCGTGATCGTGCGCGAGCTGCGCGGTGCGCTGACGCGCATCGATCTCGCGGTGGCCTCCCTCGACGGCAAGGCCACCTTCGGGTCGGGGCCCCGGCCCGGCACCTACTTCACCTTCGGCACCATGCTGAGTCGCTTCGCGGCGAAGACCGACACGCCCGTCTTCGCCTACGAGTCGGCGGGCAGCGTCGAGAACGGTCGTCGCCTGCAGGACCGGAGCCTCGATTTCGGGCTGCTGCAGAGCGACATCGCCGAGATGCTGTACGTGGGGTCCGCCGAGGAGCGCATCTTCCCCAATCGCGACCTGCGCTCGGTCGCGAGTCTGTGGCCCGAGGCCATCCACCTCGTGACCCTCGAAGGCACGGGAATCGACACGGTCGCCGACCTGCGCGGTCGTCGGATCGCGGTCGGCGCGAGGGGATCGGGCACGCGCGTCAACGCGGTGACCATCGGCCTGGCGGCGGGCTTCGAGGCCGAGGAGATGCCTCGAATCGAGGAGCTCGGTCTGATCGCGGGGATCGAGGCCCTGGAGCGGGGAGAGGTGGAGGCGCTCTTCGTGAGCGAGGCGATCCCGTCGCCCGCCCTCCAGGTGCTGGCCGCCCGGCGATCCGACCTGCACTTCCTGTCGCTCGACCCGAGCTTCGTCGAGGACCAGTCGGAGAAGGAGCTGGTCTACTACCCGCACACGGTCGCGGCCCGAACCTACCCCGGCCAGGAAGAGCCCTTCCAGACCCTGGCCTTCGCCTGCACGCTGATGACCCATCGCGACGTGCCCGACGAGCGGATCGAGGGCCTGCTCGGGCTGCTCGTCGACCGGGTGGACGAGCTGGCCGCTCTCTACTTCCGCGCCGCCTTCGTGTCGGAAGAGACCATGCGCCTGGGTATCGCCGTCCCGCTGCATCCGGCCGCCCAGCGCTTCTACGAAGCGCGCACGGTCGCGACGGAGTGAGCTCCTCGCGCTCCAGGCCCGCGCCGGCTACAACAACGGTCATGAGCTCCCGCCCGCGTCCCGCTCGTTCCCCGCGCTGCTCCGTGCGGAGCCACGCTGTCGGCGGAGAGGGTCGTCCGCCGGCCGGTGCTCGAAGGCGGCAACGCGGGCGACGTCCAGCCGACCCACGAGCGTCGGATCGGCGAGCGCCGAGCGGGTGACCGTCGATCCCTCTCCGATGAGCCACGACGCGCTGATCGAGGCCGCCGAGGGGCTCGTCCCGCTCTTGCGGGCCCGGGCGCGCGAGGCCGAGCTGGCCCGCCGTCCTCTCGACGAGGTGATCGATGCGGTGCGGGCGAGTGGCCTCTTCTCGCTCATGGTTCCGGAGCGCCACGGCGGCCACGAGGCCGACCTCGACACCTTCTTCGAGGTCACGCTCATCCTGTCGCGGGCCGATCCGTCCATGGGCTGGATCGTCGGCTTCTACATCGAGCACAACTTCTGGCTCTGCGGCTATCCCGAGAGCTTCCAGAACGAGCTGTTCGCCGACCGCGACCACGTCCTGGCACCGGGCTCGCTGAACGTCACCGGCGGGCAGGCGACGAAGGTGGACGGAGGCTATCGCCTGAAGGGCCAGTGGCAGTGGGGCACCGGCATCGTCCACGCCGACTGGGTCATGGCGGGAGCACTGGTGCGGGAGGGGGACGCTGCGCCGGCCCCGCTCTTCTTCGCGCTTCCCCGCGCAGAGGTCGAAGCCGTCGATACCTGGCACATGGCCGGGATGTGCGGCACCGGATCCTGGGACATCGAGATCGACGACGTCTTCGTTCCGGAGGAGCGCGCGGTTCCCATGGCCGAGCTCGTGAACGCGAGTGGCGAGGGAAGCCGGCTCCATCCCGGAGAGCTCTACCGCACGCCGCTCATGCCGATCCTGGGGTTCGCGGCGGGTCTGCCCATTCTCGGTGGGGCCCGGCTGGCGCTGGACGAGTATCTGTCACAGACCCGGGCGAAGATCGCCGCGAACCAGGTTCCGGCAGGCGGTCCGATCCGGAACGAGGGAAAGGCCGCGGTGGTCGCGCGGGCGGCGCTCTCGATCGACGCAGCCGAGCTGCTCTTCCGCGACGTCCTCGCCGGGGTGATGGCGGAGCGGAATTCGGCCTCGGTCGAGACCCGTAGCCGCTGGCTCGCGCGGATGTCGCACGCGGTGCTCCTGTGTCGCGAGGCGGTACAGGACGTCGCCTCGGTCACCGGTGCCAGCGGCAGCCGCCTCGACAATCCCATCCAGCGGGCCCTGCGCGACGTCTCCACGGCCGCCAACCACGTGGTGTTCGATCGCGAATCCAGGTACGGCGACTACGGCCGTCTTCTGCTCGGCCAGCCTCTCCAGAACCCGATCGTGTGAGTCGGGGCTGGCCGAAGCTTCGGCCGAACCCCGACGCGGATCGCTCCGGACGCTCAGCCTTCCAGCAATCGTGCCGCGTCGTCGTAGTCGACCAGTCCCAGCCTCGCGCCGAACTTCGGGTCGTAGGAGCGGAAGCCCAGCAGGTACTGCACGGACTCGGGGAAGCGCTTCGCCTTCTCGAGCGGGATCGTCAGCTGGAAGTTCTCCTCGGCACGGAGCCAGCCCCGGCAGAAGCCGGCGTGGAGCCCCACCCGCCACTCGTCCTCGGTCTCGTTGGCGCCGCCGCCGTGGATCACCTTGCCGCTGTAGAGCAGCGCCGACCCGGCCGGCATGGTCGCGCGACAGGTCTGCTCGGGTGCCACCGGCGGCATGGCACCCGGCCAGTGGTTCGAGCCCGGGGCGATGATCGTGGCCCCGTTGCCTTCGGTGAAGTCCGTCAAGGCGAAGATCGCGGTGACCGTGATCTCCTCGTCGCGCATGGCCTGGGGCCAGTTGAGCTCGTCGCGGTGGAGCATCTGGGGCGTCTCGCCCGGGCCGATGCAGATCAACTGGCCCGTGTTCAGCCAGTACTCACCGGCACCCAGATAGCGGTCGCCCATGGTGCGGTAGCGCTCGTCGCAGAGCAGCTCGACCCACGCGGGGGACACGCCGGGGAGTCCGGTGATGCGCTTGGTCCGTTCGCCGTGGAACTCGGTCCACAAGCCTTCGGTCGTGCTGCCCGGGGTCTGCGAGGTGACCAGTGGGGCGACCTCGCGCTGCAGGCGGCCGAGCAGATCGGGCGCGATGAAGTCCTCGACGATGAGGCCGCCGTCGCGTTCGAAGGCCTCCCACACACGCTGCCAATCGATGTCGACCTTGCCGCTGAAACGCTCGAGATCGGGCATCTGCCGTCCTCCCTCTTCGTCGCGACCCTCGCGGGTCCTCACGAACCCGGTTGACTTCTAGAATAGTGGCCGGCCGACCTGCGCGGCGCGCTCGCCGAGCTGCTGCCCCTCGATCCCCCGCGCCGGAAGGAGAACCGCGTCTGGCTGAGCTTCTGGGGAAGGGCCGCGTTCGCGGATCACCTCGCCCGGGAGCACCGCCGCATCCACGCCTCTGGTCGGGCGAGAGGCAGCTCGGGTACCTCGATCGCTATCTCGCCCGCCTGGCCTGAAAAGCTGGACAGGCAGATAGGATCAAACGCCGTCTCGTCGTGGGTGGCGTCGCACCCACGGTCGGCGAAGCACCTGGATTCATTCGCCTTCTGCTGGCGTGTCCGCCAGCCGTCAGCAAACTGTAAAAGAGAATTTACACTTCAAAGCGACAAAACCATTTGACATTCTCCTGCGGGCCGGATATCCCTGCGGAATCCCGGAGAAGATCTTTCCGGGTCGACAAGCAAACCGGTGGCGCCCCGGGACAATCGGACCGAGGGCGTCGCCTCTCGAGACGACACGAGAGAGGGACGACATGGCCGAAGGAGTCGCAGGGGTCGGAGCGAAGCGGACTTCTGACCTGGACGACCCGGATCGGGTCTGGCCGACCGGTCTGACCATCCGAGAGTCCGAAGAGCTGCACAAGCACGTCATCGATGGCGCGCGGGTGTACTTCGTGATCGCACTGATCGCCCACTTCCTGGCGTACGTTTATACGCCTTGGGGCGGTTGAGGGAGAAGTCATGAATCAAGGAAGGATCTGGTGCGTGGTGAACCCGACCGTAGGGCTTCCCCTGTTCCTGGGCGCCGTGGCGACGATCTCGCTGATCGTGCACTTCGCCGTCCTGAACAACACGACCTGGCTCCCCGCCTTCTTCCAGGGCGGTTGAGAAGTCGGGCTCCAATCGTCTGGAGGGCGCTCCGGCGGGCCACTCGCGTCTAGCGGTGGCGAGCCGGGGCGCTCTCCACGCGACATCACTCAGCACCAAGTCTGGAGGTCGCCGATGTCGACCGTGAGGATCTACGACTCCGAGCAACAGGGTCTCGCCGCAGCGCGCGAGGCAGAAGAAGCTGGCTTCGAGACCGTCCACTTCCTGGCAGCGACTGCGGTCGCGGGTCGGGAGGAGGAGGCGGTGCGTTTCGCCGCCGAGGCGGGCTGCATCGCGGGCGGTCAGATCCGATCCTGCGCCGAGGCACTGAGAGGGGGTCGGTCGATCGTCGCGGTCTCCGCTCCTTTCGGAAGGGGACTCCTCGCCGGCGAGATTCTCGATCGACACGGACCGTCCGGAGAGCTCGAGGTGCCCTCGCCGAGGAACCCCGCGCCCTTCTCCGAGGCCCTCGGAATCCCGGTGCTGGCAGACCGGTCCCCGATGACCGACCTGTCGATCTTCCAGTTCAGCTTCGGCGAGCCCAAGGTCTCGCGAAACGCGGCGCCCTTCTCGTCGCGTCTCGGCCTGCCGCTCCTGACGCGAAACAAGTCGAAGCGTTCGAGCTTCGGACTCCCGCTGCTGTCGAAGAGCGCCGCTCCGCTGTCGTCGATGTTCCGGATGCCGACGCTCACGCGGTCGAAGAGCAAGTCGAGCAGCTTCGGCATGCCGCTCTTGTCCAGGAACCCGACTCCCATTTCGTCCCTGTTCGGCATGCGCGTTCTCTCGAAGAAGAACGAGAACGATCGACGCTGAGGCGCGCATGAGGGACCTTTCGTGAGGGGCATCGGTCGGCGGCTCGTCGAGTCGTGGGCCGCACTCGGGCCGCGTTTCCTCCCCTTCGCGGACGTGGCGAGCGAAGACCTCCCGCTCCCCCGCCTGCTGCGGCTGTCCCTGTTCCAGATTTCCGTCGGCATGACCATGGTCCTGCTGGTGGGAACCCTGAACCGGGTGATGATCGTCGAGCTGGGGACCCCGGCGACGATCGTCGGCGTGATGGTGGCTCTGCCCCTGGTGTTCGCGCCCTTCCGGGCCCTGATCGGGCACCGTTCGGACACGCACCGCTGCGAGCTCGGCTGGCGGCGCGTGCCGTTCATCTGGCGGGGCACCCTGATGCAGTTCGGGGGCTTTGCGATCATGCCCTTCGCGCTGCTCGTGCTCGCCGGAAAGGGCCAGGCCGGGGAAGCCCCGGCCTGGATCGGGCAGGCCGGGGCCGCGCTGGCCTTCCTGCTCGTCGGTGCGGGAGCCCACACGGTCCAGACCGCCGGACTCGCGCTCGCCACGGACCTGACCCCGCCCGAGTCCCACCCCCGCGTGGTCGGTCTCATGTACGTCACGCTGCTCGCGGGCATGGTCGCGGCGGCACTGGGCTTCGGTGCCGCGCTGCAGGACTTCTCTCCCGGGCGCCTCGTGCAGGTGATCCAGAGCGCAGCGCTGCTTTCCCTCGTACTCAACGGGATCGCGTTGTGGAAACAGGAGACCCGGCGCCCGCTTCGCCTGGAGCCCGCCCGCGCTCCGGATCCCAGCTTCGCCGAGTCCTGGGCCCAGTTCTGCGCCGGGAGGCACGCGGTCCGGCGTCTGGTGATCGTCGGGCTGGGCACCATGGCGGTCGGCATGGCCGACATCCTGCTCGAGCCCTTCGGCGGTCAGGTGCTGCGTCTTCCCGTGGCGGCCACGACGAAGCTCACGGCTCTGCTCGCCATCGGTGGCCTGCTCGGATTCGGCCTCGCGGCCCGCGTTCTCGGCAGGGGCGGGGATCCCTATCGAATGACCCTGGCCGGCGCGGCAGTGGGTCTGCCCGCGTTCGCCCTCGTGATCGCGGCCGCTCCGCTGGATGCGACCTCCCTCTTCCTGGTCGGGAACTTCGGTGTCGGGTTCGGCGCGGCCGTGTTCGGCCACGGCACCCTGACGCTGACCATGAACCAGGCGCCCGCTGGCCAGGCCGGACTGGCGCTGGGCGCCTGGGGAGCCGTCCAGGCGACCGCCGGCGGCGCCGGCATGGCCCTCAGCGGCCCGATCCGCGACGTCGTCAACGCGTTCGCGGGCGGCGGCGGCACCTTCCTCGGGCTGCCGGGTGCCGCGAGCGGCTACGTGACCGTCTACGCGATCGAGGTCGCGCTGCTGCTGGTCACGATCGCCGCCATCCTGCCGCTCATCGAGCGTTCCCGGACGACGCGTGGCAGCGCTCGCGGCGACACGCAGGCAGAAGAACCGGTCGCTCTCGAAGCCGTCAGCGGCTCGGGATAGCTCGGGCCGGCTGGATCAGGGGAGGCATCGTGGCCAGACTGCCCATTCTCGAGTACCCGGATCCGCGGCTCCGGCTGCGGTCCCAGGAGGTCGAGTGTTTCGACGCCGATCTCTCGCGTCTCGTCGACGACTTGATCGAGACCCTCCATGCGACGGGAGGCATCGGCCTTTCCGCTCCGCAGGTGGACGACCGGAGGCGGGTGCTGGTGATGGATCACTCGGGCGACGCCTCGCGGCCGGAGCTGTTCGTGAACCCCGTGATCCTCGCGGACGGCGCCCTGGGACTCGTCGAGGAGAGCTGTCTCTCGGTGCCCGGGCTGGTGGGGAACGTGATCCGCGCGACGGAGCTTCGTGTCCGGGCTCAGGACCGCGAGGGAGCCTGCTTCGAGCGCGACCTCTCCGGAATGGAAGCCGTGTGCCTGCAGCACGAGCTCGACCACCTCGAAGGACGGCTCTTCGTCGACCGGCTCTCCTTCCTGAAGCGGCTGCGCTTTCGGATGGCGGCACGAGCGCGGGCCCAGCGAGGCTCCGACGCGGCCTGAACGGCCGTCGCGTCGTCAGCGCACTCGCAGCCTGGCTCGCTGCTGGTGCAGCTTGAGGAGCTCCCAGAGCTCCGGACCCTCGCACCCACTCGCATCCACGAGAGCATCGACCTCGGCCTCGAGCCGGTGGGTGCGTTCGGCGAGGCGCTGCTCGATCACCGCGGGTGCCTCCTTGGGATGTGTCTCGGCCAGGTCTTCCGACGCGCGGCGTCGCACGGCCTCCAGGTTCGCTCGGAAGCGCCGCCGCTCTCCGTCGTCGCTCCCGCAGCGCGCGGCCGCGCGGTCTGCCGAGACGAACTGGTCGAAGGAGTGCAGGGGCTCGAAGAGGTGCTGCGAGCGCGCCACGACACTTGCCTCGAAGGCCGCGTAGCCCCCGATCAGGAGGAGCATCGCGGCGCCGCCCAGAATCCGCTGCATGGTGCAATCATGGCCCAGATCGAGGCCCGACGGGGCGGTCGCTCCGGGTGGCGGTGAGATACGCGTAGCCGACCCGCCCGAGCCCCGCGCTCGCCGCGCAGGCGGCGGCCGTCAGCAGGACCGGCACTGCGGCGCGGCCACCCCGCAGCAGCTCCGGCAGGCGACGGCGGACGTGCCGCGCGAAGCCACCGAGCACCCGGGGGCCGACGAGCTCGATCTCGCTCTTCGCGAAGCCGAGCTCCTCGAGCTCCCCGCGGTAGCGCGCTGGCGACACGAGGTGCCCCGGGGTGACGCCGAACACCGGGGAGAGTCGGTCGAGGACCGGACCGCGCTCTCCGCGTGCCAGCACCAGGTCCGTGAGGGCGAAGACGCCCGCGGGTCGCAGGACACGCTGCGCCCGTTCGGCGGTGCGCCTCCGGTCGCCGAACAGGTAGGCGCAGTCCAGGGCCACGACGCGGTCGAAGGAGCCGGGGGGCAGGGAGTCGGCGGCGTTCGCGCCATCCCGCCGCAGCTCGACACGCGCGCCGAGTCCCCGGTCCTGGAGGGCGCGAGCGGCGACCTCGTGCAGCGCGGGATCGGGCTCGAAGGCCAGGACCTCGTCGACACCGAGCTCCGAGATCCAGACGTCGAGCTGGTCGCCACAGCCGCAGCCGAGGTCCAACACGCGCTGGCCCGGTCCCAGCCCCGCCTTCCGACCCAGCTCCCGGGCGAGGCGCCGCGCCGCCCGCTCGTAGTCGTCTCCCGGCTGCCAGTCCCCGAGGTTGCCCCAGCGCGTGCTCGAGCCACGGTTGAGGAGCACTGCGACCGAGAGGGCGTCCATCCGCCGCTCATTCAACACGATCCCCGGGCGCTGGGGAAGGCGCGCGTGCGGCGTCTGCTTGACGACCCCAGGTGCTTCCGCAAGTCTGATTTCGGCATGCGCATCGCGATCATCGGGACCGGCATCGGCGGGCTCTCGGCGGCCTGGCTGCTGGGCGCCGAGCACGAGGTCTCGCTCTACGAGCGATTGCCCTCCCTCGGGATGGCGGCACACGGAATCGAGCTGGGAGACGGGCCGGATCGGGTGCGGGCGGACGTGCCGCTCCGGGTCATCTACGAGAGCTACTACCCGAGCCTGATGGCGCTGTACCGCCAGGCGGAGATCGAGACCACGCCCGTCGACTACTCGGGGTCGTTCGCCGAGCTGGGCGGTCCGACCTACTTCCGGTACCGGAATCGACTGCGGGGCCGCTCCTCCCTCCCGTACCTGTGGGGCCGGGAGGCGCTTCGGCCGACGACCTGGCAGATCGTCCGCGACCTCGCGCGCTTCTATCTGCGCGCGCCCCGGGACCTGCGAGAGGGTCGCCTCGAGGGCGCGACGATCGGGGACTACCTCGCACGCGAGGGCTACTCCAGGCTCTTCGTCGAGCGCTTCGTCCTGCCCACCTTCGCGGCCATCGGCACCTGCAGCTACGCGAGCGTTCGCGACTATCCGGCCCGGGTGATCGTCGAGTACCTGACGAAGGGCGTTCTCCTCGAAGGGGTGCGGCGCACGGTGCGCGGAGCGGATCACGTCGTCGCGCGGCTCTCCAGCCGCATCCGCGAGTCGCACTGCGGTGTCTCGATCGACCGGCTCGAGCGCCTGGGCGACGAAGTCGAGGTGCTCGGCAGCGACGGCAGCCGGCGGCGCTTCGACCATGTCGTCGTCGCCACCCAGGCGAGCCAGGTGCTGAAGTTCCTGGTGGACCCCACGCCGACCGAGGCTCGCGTCCTCGAGTCCTTCCGCTACGAGCGGAGCCGGGTCGTGGTCCATCGCGATACAGACCTGGCGCCGGCGCGCCGCAAGGACTGGGCGCCCGTGAACTTCTTCGTGTCCGATCTGCGGGATCGCCCCATGGCGACGATCTGGTTGAACGCCGTGCTTCCCGTACCGGCGGGGGTCGGCGACGTGTTCCAGACCTGGAACCCGATCGTCGACCCGAAGCCCGAGACGGTGATGGCAAACGCCGAGTTCGATCGACCGGTGGTCGACGCCGAGAGCGACCGGGTCGTCGGCGAGATGGACCGGCTTCACGCCGAGCCCGGCCGCCGCGTGTGGTCCTGCGGCTCCTACGCGCGGCGCGGCGCCCCCCTGCTCGAGAGTGCGGCCGCCTCGGCGATGGCGGTCGCGCAGCGCCTCGAAGCCGCCGGGCCCGTCGCGTAGCCTTCGAGATCGCGGCCCGGCCCGCGGCGGGGCCCGGGCCACCGGCGACACGGGGCGCAGGCTACCTTCGCCGAACGGGTTTCGAGGAGCGCGCCGGATTGACGGAGAGCCACGGGGGGTCTGCTTGGTTCCGGGGCGCGAAGCTCGTCGTCAAGGCGGCCGCCGCCTTCGTCGTGCTCTGGGCCGTTCTGGCCGCCTTGTTCGCGTGGCAGCTCCGCACCGTCCGCGACGTGACGCGCTACCCGGAGCTCCGGAACGACTGGAACCCCGAGCTGGTGGGCCACTTCCCCGAAGCGATTCCGGCGGGCGCCGTCGGGACGTCGCTGTCCATGTTTCCGGGCTTCCTGCAGGGTGGCGCGCACCTGCAGCTTCGCGTCGAGCTGCCGGGACCGGAGGTCGAGCGGGAGGAGGTCCGCGTGGCGCAGGCGGCCGTTCACGTCCACCGGCCCGGCGAGACGGAGGAACGAGGGGCGTCGATCCCGCTTCCTCCCTTCTACACCGGAGCGGACGATCCGGGGGCAGGCTTCCCGGACGACTTCGTCCTCTACTTCGTCGTCGCGCACCCGGGCGAGTCGTCGCCCTGGAATCACGGTCGTACCGCCGGAATCGCGGTCTCCCGTCAGCGCTCCGAGCTCGTCTACTGGGCGGAGAGCTGGTAGGAGACGGCCCCCCGACTCTCCGCCACCGATCGGATCGCCGGCAGGCGAATGCGTCGGCGCAGGCCCGGATTCCCGCGCGCGCCCCCCGTCCTATAATCGCGGCCTCCGAGGAGGCTCGCGGGAAGTCCCATGCGAAGCGGAACCTTCGTCCTTGCCGACATCGGCGGATACACCTCCTTCCTGACGGAGGTCGGCATCGAGCACGCCAAGGAGATCACCGGCCATCTCCTGAACGGAATGTTCGAGGTCGACCGCGAAAACTGGAAGCTCGGAGACGTCGAGGGCGATTGTCTCTTCCTCTTCCGCGATTCCGAGGTCGATTCCGAGGAGCTCTTCGCGTACCTGCGGCGTCTGTACGAGCAGTTCCGCGACTCGCTGGAGGAGATCGTCTCGGGCTCGACCTGCCGCTGTGGTGCTTGTGATCGAAGCGGCGACCTGACGCTCAAGTTCGTCGTGCACGCGGGCCCCTTCGACGTCGAGCAGATCGCCGGGCAGCGACAGCTGATCGGCGCCGATGTCGTGGTCGCGCATCGCCTGCTGAAGAACAGCGTGCCCGTGCGCGAGTACCTCCTCCTGACGGACTCCGTCGGCGACCTGGCGCGGGCCTCGGGTCTGGTCGCGACCCGCGGTCGGGACGAGTACGACGATCTCGGAGCCGTCGACTACCGGTATCTCGATCTCGCACCCGTGCGCGACGCGTTCCACCGCAGCCGCGAGATCTTCCTCACCGAGGAGGACGCGGACGTGGCCGTCTCCGTCGAGATCGACGCGCCGCCGGACCGCGTCTGGAGTATCGCCAACGACCCCGTGCTCCTCACACGGATCTTCCCCAGTCTGGTCGAGATCGACGTCGTGAGCGGCAAGATCGAGGACGTCGGAAGCGTGCACACTTGCCTGCACGGGGACCAGCAGCAGATGGTGCACTACCGCGTGGCCTTCGATGAAGCCGGTCGCCGTGCCACCGACCACCTCTCCAACGTGTACTTCATCGGACGGCTGATCCAGACCTGGCAGGTCCGGGCGTCGGGGACGGGGTCGATCTTCAGCTTCCTGTACTCGATCGACCCTCGGACCCCCATCCCGGACGAGGCGGCGCGGACCGCCGCCCTCGCGGAAGTCCGCCGGCATGCGGAGGGAGACGCACGCGGCATGAAGGACTTCTGTGAACGCGAGCGTCGCGATGCCGGGAGGGTCGGATCGGAAGCCTGACCCGGCCGCGGCCCCCCTGGGACGCCCGAGTGTCTTGACGAGCGTCCAACGACCCTGACACACTGGCGTCTTCCAACCTGGACACCGATGGGTGGCGGGCTGGCCGCGTGCAGCGGCCCGTGGCGATAGAGGACGGGAGAACGTGTTCGATCTCGACGAGTTCCTTTCAGCGCGCATCCCGATCACCAAGGCCATGGGCATCACGCTCACCGAGTACGACGGCGACAAGCTGACGCTGTTCGCGCCCCTCGGACCCAACCGGAACGACAAGGGGACGGCCTTCGCGGGGGTGCTCTCGACGCTCGTCACCCTGGCGGGCTGGTCCTACACCCAGGTCTCCCTCGAGCACAACGGCTTCGAGGCCGTCGCGATGGTGGCCGAGAGCCTGACCTCCTACCGGCGGCCGGCCTCCGGAGATCTCTGGGCCACCTGTCACGGGCCGGACCTCGAGACCCGCCGGCGCTTCTTCGAGCAGCTGGCGAACACCGGCAAGGCCCGCTGGAAGCTCGAGGCCGACCTGCGGAGTCGGGACGTGACGGCCGTGCACTACTCCGCGGACTACGTCGCCATCGCCAAGGGGCGCAAGGACCCGCTGGCCTACGAGCCCCAGATGGAGCCGCTCACGACCTGATCGCCCGCGTGAGCTCGGGACGCGGACCGTCGCTCGGGCGCGTCATCGCTTGCGGTCGAAGAGGGCGTGGTCGCCGAGCTCCTGTCCGGCGAGACCTTCGCGCAGGGCGCGGGCGTAGAAGTCGCGGAGGGTCTCCTCTCCCGTCGCCGGTGTCGCGGACGCGTCGTAGCGTCCGGTCTTCTCGTCGAAGAGCAGCATCGATTCGGTCGCGTAGTAGCGAGCGATGCGCGCGAACTCGGCCTTGTCGCGCAGGCCGGGGACGATGCGTGCACCCGCGGAGAGGAGCGCCACGACCAGGTCGACCACCGCCACGGGCACGCGCAGCAGGCGGAGCGGGCGCCCCGTCAGCTCGCACAGGATCTCCGCCTGCTGTCGCGGTGTCACGGCTTCGCCCGGGCCACCGATGGGCAGGATCGCATCGTGCTTCGCGGGGTCGACGAGGCAGTCCGCCAGGAAGCGGGCCAGGTCGGCGTCTCCGATGGGCCTGCACGCCGTGCGCTCGCCATCGCCGAAGACGACGAAGCGCCGGCCCCGTCGAACGGCCTCGACCTGGCCCGAGAGCGACTTGAAGAAGGCCGTCGGCCGTACGATGGACCAGCGCAGCCCCGAGGTCATCAGCTCGCGCTCGAAGGCGAGCTTCGCCTTCTGGAAGGCGAGCCGCGGGCGCTGCACGCAGATCGCAGAGAGCAGCACGAAGTGGGGAGCGGCGTCGGCGAGGGCCTCGAGCAGGTTCCGGTTCGCCCGGTACTCGACCTGCCAGGCGTCTTCGATGCCCCCGGTGCGTGTCGCCAGGCAGGAGACGACGGCGTCGAAGCGCTCTCCGCGCAGGCCCTCCTCGCGGAGGGAGCCGGGATCGGTCACCTCGCAGAGGCGCAGCTCCGCACCGGTGAGAAGCTCCCGGGGTCGGTTCTCCGTGGATGCACCCCCGGCGCGGGCGAGGCAGACCACCTCGTGACCGCGAGCGACGAGCTCGCGCGTGACGTGGCGACCGATGTGCCCCGTCGCGCCCGCCACGAGCACCCGACGGGGGAGCGGATCCGCGTGCTGCACGCGTCGAGGATACAACGGCGTCCGGCGCGCACCCGCCTGTCCGCCACCCTTCGGGCGCCCAGATCACCCGCCCAGATCAGCCGCCCAGATCACCCGCCCAGGCGGACGGCCTCCTGGGCGGTGAGCACCCGGTCCGGTGCGACGAGCCGGGCGTGGGACCAGCGCCTGCGGTCGCTCGCGAAGTCGAGCAGTGCGCGGGTCACCAGCTGCAGCTTGCGGGTCAGCGGGACGACGGCGCGAGGAGCGAGCACGTCGCAGCCGCCGGACTCGATCCGACGACCGATCTCGGCATAGACGAGCCGCGCCGTCCGGACGGCCAGGGCCGATCTCGGGTCCAGGTAGGCCATTCCGCGATCGGCGGACGCGTAGTAGCGCTCGGCGGTCGAGAGCAGGGACTCGAGGGCGGGACGGAACGCCTTGCGAGCGCCGGATGGCAGTGTCGCCTCGCGCTCTTCGGGGGACGGGAGCCCCGCCCGGAAGCCGGGCTCGAGCAGCGCCAGGGGGACGTAGACCCGTCCGAGCCGCCAGTCCTCGACCACGTCGCGGCAGATGTTGGTCAGCTGCATGCCGATGCCGAGGTGGGCTGCATGGTGCGCGGCCTTCCGGTCGGACACGCCCATCACGTGGCACATCATCAAGCCGACGGTTCCGGCGACGCGCCAGCAGTAGGTCAGCAGGTCGTCGAGTGTCTCGTAGTCGACGTGACGGACGTCCATCGCCATGCCCTCGAGCAGCTCGGACGGATAGTCGATGGGGATCTGCCTGCGCCGGACCATACCCTGGAAGCAGCGCAACACCGGATCGTCGACCGCGGCTCCGGAGTAGACGAGCTTCAGCTCGGCGCGTAGTGCCGTGAGCGCCTGGGCCCGCTGCGAGCCCTCGGCGAGGTCGATCGCGTCGTCGCAGTGGCGACACCAGGCGTACAGGGCCGCCACCTCGTCGCGCCGGGCGCGCGGGAAGAGACGCGATGCCAGGTCGAAGCTCTTCGAATGGCGTGCCAGGATGCGCCGACATTCGCGGAGCTCGTCGTCGAGTGTCGCGACGGCGGTGTCATCCATCTCGCAGGTCTGCCAGCAGGGTCTGCACGGTGGCCTTGGCGGAATTCACGACCCCCGGCACGCCCGCGCCGGGGTGGGTGCCCGCGCCGACGAGGTACAGACCGGGGATGCGCCGGTCGGCATTGTGGGGCCGGAACCAGGCGCTCTGGGTCAGGGTCGGTGCGACGGAGAAGGCCGAGCCGTGGAACGCGGCCAGCTCGCGCTCGAAGTCGAGCGGCGTGAAGACCCGTTGCACGACCACGTGCTTGCGCAGATCGGGCAGCCAGGACTCGAGGCTCGCGAGGATGCGGTCGGCGTAGCGCGGGGCTTCGCGCTCCCAGTCGATCGCCGCGTTGCCCAGGTGTGGAACCGGACTCAGCACGTAGAAGCACTCGCAGCCCGGGGGCGCGAGACTGGGGTCCGAGACCGTCGGGGCATGCAGATAGAGGCTGAAGTCGTCGGGCAGCGAGGCGCCGTGGAAGATCTCGTCCAGGTGCTCGCGGTAGCGGGGCCCCAGCAGGACCGTGTGGTGGACCAGGTCCGAGTAGCGCCGATCGACACCGAAGTAGACCAGGAAGAGGGACATCGACCAACGCGACCGCTCGAGGCGTCGTCGTTCGCGGCGCGCGGCCGGCTCGCCGGCATACAGCCGCGCGTAGGTGTGGTGGACGTCGGCGTTGGAGACCACCGCGTCGAACGGCTGCGTGTCCTCTGCACAGCGGACCTGGTGGCGCCCCTCCCGGTCCACCCGGATCTCCTGGACCGGGGTCGAGGGGCGGAAGCGACCGCCGAGGTCGACGAAGCGCCGAAGGATGGCATCCACCAGCGCACCGGTTCCGCCGCGCACGAAGTACACGCCCTCGTTTCGCTCGAGGAAGTGGATCAGCGTGTAGATCGCGCTGGTCTCGAAGGGATGCCCGCCGATCAGGAGGGAGTGGAAGCTCAAGACCTGCCGCAGACGCTCGTTGCGCACGAAGCGCGAGACCGTGCGGTACACCGACCGGTCCGCCCGGAGCCGCACCAGCTGCGGGAACACGCGCAGCATGTCGCGCAGCTGGAGGAAGGGCTTCGCCACGAGGCCGCGGTAGCCCGCGTCGAAGACGCGCTCGCTGTGGCGGTAGAAGCGCTCGTAGCCGCGAAGGTCGTCGGGAGCCAGACGCTGGATTTCTGCCCGCAGCCGCGCCGCGTCGCCGTGGTAGTCGAAGCGCGCGCCGTCGTCCCACTGGATGCGGTAGAAGGGGTCGTTGGGAATCAGCTCGACGAAGTCCGAGAGCTGCTTGCCCGAGACGGCGAAGAGCTCGTCCAGGCACGAGGGGGCGGTGATGACGGTCGGACCGGCATCGAAGGTGAAGCCCCCCTCGCGGAACACGTAGGCCCGTCCGCCCGGCCCGTCGCGCGCCTCGTACAGGGTCGTCTCGATGCCTTCGGCCTGCAGGCGCAGCGCCGCAGCCAGGCCCCCGAGACCGGCCCCCACCACGGCCACCCGCGGCCGGCTGCCACCCGGACCGCGCGTTGCGTCGGCGGTCGTGGAAGCGCGTGTCGGGCCTAGCCTGGGCATCGGAACGAGGATATCCCGCAGGCGCGCGGCGTGTCGACCGGGTCTCGCACGGCCCCGGGCCGGCGCCCTTGGGATCCAGAGGACTTGCACTAGTCTGGAACGCATGGAAGCGACGGCATCGAAGCCGGGGGTCCAGCGCGAGCCCGCCGAGCAGGGCGAGCAGGTGGTGCTCGTGGACGAGAGCGATCGCGAGATCGGCGCCTCGGAGAAGATCGCGGCCCACCGCGACGGAGGCGTCCTGCACCGCGCCTTCTCGGTCTTCCTGATGGACCGCGACGGGCGGATGCTCATCCAGCAGCGCGCCGCCACGAAGTACCACTTCGCGCGGTTG
>JANQSB010000504.1 GCA_028284295.1 Myxococcota bacterium
GCACTCGCCAGCGCGGGACCCGTGAGGGCGACGCCGACGAAGAGGATGGACGACAGCAGGCGCCCGCGCGGCGCGAGCTCCGCCAGGCAGAGCAGCACCAGTGCGCCGAAGGCCACGGGCGACAGTCCCGCGACGGCCCCGATGGCCAGGGGCAGGGCGAGCATCTCGGCCGAGCCCATCCCCCATCGCGCCTCGAGGGCCGGGAGGGGGGCGCGCTCGGGGGAAGGCTCCGGGAGGCCGGTCACCCGCCGGGCGAAGGCCGCAGCCCGCTCGTCGTTGGGGGTGCGCAGCTCGTCGTCGACCGATCGCGTCTCGGGGCGTGTGTCGGCGCGCCCGTAGAAGGAGAAGGTATCGAAGGGGAAGCTCTCTTCCCGCTCCTCGCCCCCGTCTCGATAGAAGACCCGGTAGCGGGTACGCCCCTCGACCTCGACCCGAAGACTGTGGGTGATCTCTTCGAAGCGGGCATCGTCGACGTGCTCGCGCACGCGTTCGAGATGGCGGAGCAGCAGGTAGCGCAGCGCGAGCTCGTTCTTCAAGCGCCGCTCCTCAGGCGGGTGGGGACACGCGTTCCGGGTCCGCTCGCCTGCGTCGCTCTTCGCCCCTCGCGTGGATCTCCCGGGCGAGCTCGAGCATCTCGGCCTCGGAGCGCTTCACGAGCCGACCTTCGGTCCCGAAGTTGAAGAGCCGGAAGCGGTGAAAGAACGGAGCCAGGAAGCGGGCCGTGATGCTGATCTCCGGGTAGCTGCCGTACATGCATCCTTCGCAGGACCGCGTGATGCCGTAGACCTGCTGATGAATCCTCCCGCTGCGGTACAGATCGGGGAAGGATGCATCGAAGACGGGGAAGCTCGCGTCGAGCTTGTAATCGCAGCAGGGGTTCAGGTTGCCGTTCGGCTCGACGGCGAAGTAGAGCTGGGGCGAGTCGCAGACTCCCTGGTTTCGTCGCCGCCAACGGAGCGGCTCGCCGGCGACGAAGCGATAGACGTCGTCCAGGTACTCGTCGGAGTCGTAGAGGGCCATGCCCTGGTTGCGGAGCGCCTTGAGCTCCTCCAGGACCTCGCGGACCCGCGGAAAGCGGTCGGGGCTGAAGCGGCAGACACCGTCGTCGTCGAAGCTGCGGAAGCCGCGCGGGTGGGAAGGGGAGGCCACGTGGGCGGGCACCAGCGAGACCCCCCAGCCGATCGCCGTGGCGAACTCGAGCACGTCCGCCACGTGCTCGAGGTTGCGGGGCATGAGGACGGTGCCGAAGAAGGCGCTGCCGTTCTCCGGGAAGATCTCGTTGACGGTGGCCACGGTCCGGATGGCGCGGTCCCAGGAGCGTTCGAAGCCGCCGTTGATGCGGTCCTGGACCGCCGGCTCCAGGCTGTCGAGGGAGATGCTGATGTCGTGTCCGCCGGCGGCCACGCAGCGCTCGAGCATCTCCCGGGTGGCGAGGCCGTTGGTCTGCATGCGGACATGGATGTCGTTCGCCGTGAAGGCCTCGACGATCTCCGGCAGGTCCCGCCGTGCGAAGGGCTCGCCGCCGATCAGCAGCACCATGCAGACCCCGATCTCGGCAAAGTTCTCGGCCATGCGCCGGATCTGGTGGATGTTCATCTCGCGGCTGTCCGCGTCCGCATAGATGATGTTGCACTGCTCGCAGGCGAGGTTGCAGCGGGCGGTGATGTAGAACTGGACGTAGGCCGGGCTCGTCTTGGTGAGCAGGCTGCGCGCCAGGCGGAGCTTCTGCTGGCCGCTGAAGTAGGCCATCCGCCTAGCGACCCCCGGAGCGCTTGCGCGCGGCGAGCAGCAGCGAGGTGCCGAGCCACGGGCGACGCAGGAAGCGGGTCTCGAGCTTCATGATCTGCAGGATAGGCCACAGGGTGAAGCGGGCGGGCGGGACGACCCCGCGCACGATCGTCTCGCGGGTCGCGCGCTGGCGGGGCATCGCTTTTCGCAGCAGCAGGTAGGGGAGCATCGAGAAGCCCCAGTAGCGCAGGTCCACGATTTCCAGATCCGTGGTATCGAGCTCGCGGCGGAGGGTCTCCCGCCCGTAGCGTCGCAGATGCCCGACGGCTTCGTCGTAGGCCGAGAGCATGGAGTTCAGCGCCGGCACGTTCACGAACACGAAGCCCCCGGGCTTCAGGTGGTGCAGCGCCGACTCGACGAAGGCCCGCGGCTCGGCGAGATGCTCGAGCACGTCGAAGAGCAGCACGAAGTCGTAGCGATCCGCCAGGGCGGGGCGGCGGTCGTGGATGTCGTAGTAGTACGCGTCGCCCGCCTCGGTCCGGTTCTGGGCCAGCGCGTCCCGGTTCAGGTCCGCGCCGTCGGTGGTCCAGCGGCTCGCGTGCTCGATCTGCCCGCGCACCACCCCGTGGCCGCAGCCGATGTCCAGGCCGTGCCAGGGCGCGTCGAGGGGCAGGCCCAGGGACTCGAGCTGGGCTCGAAAGGCGCGGAAGCGCCACTCGAACCAGAAGAGGTCGTCCCCGGTGACCTCGTACCACTCGTCGGGGAAGTCGCTCTTCGGTCCGCTGGAGAGCTCGACGACCGTGCTCATGGCGCGACGTCGGAGTGCCGCGCCGCGCACTCCCGGACCGCGATGTCCTCGTACACGATGAAGCTCGGGCGTCCCTTGGCTTCGAGGTAGGTGCGACCCAGGTAGGCGCCCAGGATGTAGATGCAGAAGAGGATGATCGAGTTGCTGGCGAGCAGCAGCACGATCACCACGTCGATCCGGGTTCCCGCGTCCGCTGCTCCGAAGAGGTCGAGCCAGATGGCGGCGAGGCCGAGCAGGGAGAGGGCGCCGTAGACGAGGGCCAGGAGCTGCGCGACCTGCAGCGGGCGCAGGCTCAGCGATGCGATTCCCTCGGTCGCGAGGTTGTACAGATCGCGCCAGCCGTAGGAGCTCTGGCCGGCGCGTCGGGCCGGCCGGTCGTAGGCAACGGCCGCCTGGGGAAAGCCCACCCAGGCACGCAGCCCGCGCGGGAAGCGGACCGCCTCGGGGAGCGCGTCGAGCTCGTCGACCACACGACGGCTCAGCAGGCAGAAGTCGCCGGCGTCCACGGGGACGTCGATGGGCGAGAGCCAACGGAAGAGCCGGTAGAAGGCGGCGTACAGGAAGCGGAGCGCGGGACTCGCCTCCCGGTTCCGCCGCTGTCCGTAGACGACCTCGTAGCCGTGGCGCCACTGCTCGATCATGTCGCAGACGGTCGCGGGCGGGTCCTGGAGGTCGGCGTCGAGCACCGCCACGAGGTCGGCATCGCTGTGGGCGAGCCCGGCGGACACCGCGGCCTGGTGACCGAAGTTGCGCGACAGGCGAAGCAGCCGGATGCCGAGTCCGACGGGAGCCTGCTGCTGGATCACCTCGACCGAGCGATCCCGGCTGCCGTCGTCGACGAAGATGCAGCGCACGCTCCGGAGCCCGAGGCGACTGCGGCAGGCGTCGTCGAAGGTGGTCTCGAGAGTCCGGATCAGCTCGGGCAGGACCTGCTCTTCGTCGTGGACCGGGACGACGAGGTCCAGCGAGACTTCGTCCTGGCGCCGGATCGCTGCGGGCTTCGTCACGCCCCCCACCTCTTCTGACACTCGTCCGGGGTCGACCCCCGGGACGCGGGATTGTCCCACGCCTGCCCGCGGGCTTCCACCGCTCGCGCGCGTGCAGGGCGCCGGCAGTGCGGCGGCAGCTCAGCGCAGTCGGTGCAGCCAGCAGGGAACGCGGTCGTCCGCACAGGCGTAGCGCGTCTCCACCCAGGCGCGGACCGGGTCGCTCGCGTCGCCGATCAACGGGCGAACGAGCACGAGGTGTCCGGGCGGGTCCGCCTCCAGGGTCGCGAGCACCTCGGCGTAGTGCTCGGGCGACTTGTAGCCCGGGAGCAGGATCTCGTGGAGCGTCGGGTTCCGCGACTCGGTGGTCAGGTAGAGAGACGGCATCACCGGATACACGAAGAAGACCCGCTCGGCATTGTCGGCGAGTGCGGCGTCCACGTCGGCGAAGAGCTCGGGCTCCCAGGCGTCGGCGAAGTCGACGTGTCCGAAGCGGGTCGCTGCCGGCTGGTCGAACTCGGCGTGGGCGCGGGCCAGGTTCGTGTTCATGCGGGAGATCGACGACGCCGCGATGGCCAGCGCCAGAGCGATGGTCGTCGCGCTGCGGGCGGCCGGGGGCAGGAGTCCGATCCCCCAGGCGAGCGCCTCGCCGGCGAGGACCAGATAGAGGGGCAGGACGAACGCGAGATGGATGAAGTCGGGTCGATTCGCGATGGATGCGATCCCGGCGAGCGAGAGGGCGGTGACCGCCGCGGCACGACGTCCCGCGTCGCGGTCGCCCGCGCGCCAGGCCGCGACTCCGCGAAGGCCGGCCAGCGCGGTCAGCGCGATCGGCAGGGAGGCGAGCAGCCAGGGCAGCGTGTAGCGGGCGCGCTCCACCGTCCAGTCGTCCACGCTCCCCCATGGCACGCGGTTCAGCTCCCGATACCCGGTGAGGGGATGGACGACGATCTGCTCGAAGATCCGGGGGACGCCGGCGTGGATCGCGTGGTAGCCGAGCACGACGAACACCACCGCCCCGGTCGCGGTCGCGTAGACGGTCAGGCGGAGCCCCGCGCTCCGCGCGGCCGTTCCGGTGTCTTGCGCGAGTGCGGAGTCGAAGACCAGGATGGCGGCGAGCCCGAGCGCGAAGGGCGCGCCCGTCTGCTGCTGCATGGACGCGACGGCGCCGGTGACGAGCCCCAGCCCGACGAGAGCCGGCCCCGAGAGGGCGGGGCGCGCCACGATCGCTGCGA
>JANQSB010000506.1 GCA_028284295.1 Myxococcota bacterium
GCCCGGGCGACGGAGCTGCGACCCATCTGGCCACTCTGCTCGAGTGTCGCGTTCTGGCGTTGGGCGCAGGCCGCAGTGAGCGCCGCGACCAGCGCGGCCCCCAGCAGGAGCCGCGCGGGTCTGGAAGAGGCTCTCGTTCGATGCGTCGATTCGGTCATGTCCGGGTTGGACCCCGCTGGCGTGCGATGGTTCGGCTTGGCGGTCGCAGGCCCTACAGGATGCCGGCCGGGATGCGCTCCAGCCAGGGATGCGCGGGATGCACGCTTGCGAGCGCGCGCCGGAGCCAGCAGCGCTGGCTCTCGTCGAGGGCCGGAAGCACGACGCGAAAGTCGTCCTCGTCCCTCGCGCGGAGAGCCTTCGCCTTGAAGAGCAGCTGCAGCTCGGGGGCCAGGTAGGGCCAGCCCTCCCGGCTCTGGAGGACGGCCTCCGCCATCGGCCGGCGGATGCGCGCGTCGCGGCGGAAGACGAGCTCTTCCCGGTCGCCTTCGTTCAGCAGGATCTCGAAACCGAAGCGCGTGGCGCCGCGGCGGCGACACCAGAGGGCGTGGCAGGCGGGGTCGCTGAGACCCTCGCGTCTCTCTTCTTCGCCGAGCTCGCGGAGTCGTCCGTCCCGGGCGATGTGGAGCTCGAAGCCCTCGAGCCGGGCATGGACGGCGGACTGATCGCGGCGCAGGATGCCGACGTCGACGTCGGCGTGGGGACGTCGGTCGCTCCCGTCTCGCGCACCGTCTCGTGCAGGACGGCTTCCCAGGAAGAGCTCGAGGGCATGTCCGCCGCAGAACCACCACGGTACGCCCGCGCCTTCCAGCAGTCGGGCGACGTCGGCCAGCGGCATCGGCTGCCACAGCGGATTCGCTTCGGGCAAGGCGCCCGGAAGGATAGGCGGTTGCTACCCTGCGTGTCCGGCCGGCCCAGCTGCGGCCTGCATCGGCCGAGATCGGGAGGGACCATGAAGTTCGTGATTCGCATCCTGGGGAGCCTCGTGGGGGTGGTGGTCATCCTGACGGTCGCGCTGTTCGTGGCGGGGCGCTTCTCGGACGGGCCGCTCGGCTTCTTCTCGGGCGGCCCCTTCTCGAGTGGCGAGCCGGCGGCGGCGCCCGCGGACTGGGCGTTCGCGGCGGACGTCGACACCGTCGAGCTGCAGCTGCTGGACCCGGCCCGCTCGCGCACCGTGTGGATCGTGGTGGAGGACGGCGTCGCCTACATCCCGTGCGGGATCCCGAACTTCCGGCTGTGGAAGCAGTGGCCCCACGAGGCCGTGGCGGACGGCCGCGCCGAGGTGCGCATCGACGGCAAGCGCTATCCCGTGAAGCTCTCGAAGACCGAAGGGCGCGAGCTCTTCGAGCGCCTGCTCGCGAAGGTGGGCGGCAAGTACAGCTCGGCGCCGGAGGCGGACCCCGCCGAGACCACCGAGGACATGGTGTGGTTCTTCCGGCTGGATCCACGCCCTGCGGCCTGAAGGCCGCGCCTGCAGGACGAGCGGAGGAAGCGATGGCCAGCAAGATCTTCCTGGGAGCGAACGCGTTCATCTTCATCGGCTACGGGCTCGCCTGCCTGGCGTCGCCCTCGCTGGTGGCCGACAACGCCGGGCTCGCGATCCTGAACGGCGACGGCAGCGCCGAGCTGCGCGCCATGTACGGGGGCCTGCAGACCGCGGTGGGCATGCTGTCGCTGGCCGCCTTGCTGCGTCCCGAGCTGAAGCGGGCGGTGCTCTTCTTCTACGTGTTCCTCTTCTTCGGCCTGGCCTCGGCGCGCATGCTGGGGGCGCTGATGGCGGCCGGCGACGTCGGCGTCTACACCTGGGCGGCGCTCGCCTTCGAGGCCGTGTGGCTGGGCGTCGCCTACGCGCTGCTGGTGCGGGGCGGACGCGAAGGAGAGCCGGTCATCGGCTGAGCCCGAGCCCTCAGCTCGCCCCGCCCCGGGTCACTCCACGCACCCACGCCAGGTAGTCGGGGTCGACGTCTTCGGGGTCCAGCACCAGGATCTTCGGGACGTCGTAGGAGTGACGCTCGCGCAGCGCCGCGGTCGCCTCGTCGACGAGCGACGCGGCGGTCTCCATCAGCATCAGCACCTCTTCGTCGGACTGCAGCTCGCCCTCCCACCAGTACATGGATCGGATGGCGGGGACGAGGTTGCCGCACGCCACCAGTCGGTCTTCGAGCAGGCTGCGGAGCAGCGGTTCGGCTTCGGCGGGCGAGCAGGTGGCGATCAGGATGCGCATCGCGGACCTCGTGCTGGGATGAAGCGCACGGCCGGTCGGCCGCACCCGCGAAGTATGCCATCCTGACCGACCCGGAGGGCGTCATGAAGTACCGACTGTTCAGCTGGGAGTACAGCTACTTCTCGGGCAAGGCGCGCGCCTACCTGCGGTACAAGCAGCGCATGGGGGCCCTGGGCGAGGGCTTCGAGGACGTGCTGGCGACGCCGGAGATCCTGATGGGGCTGCTCGCGCCGACCACCGGATCCGGCGCGGTCCCCCAGCTGCAGCTGCCCGAAGGCGACTTCGTGCAGGACTCGAGCGAGATCATCGACGTCGTCGAGGCGCGCCACCCCGAGGCGCCGGTGGTGCCCGACGCCGCGCGAGCGCCGCGTCAGGCGCTCGCCTCGTATCTCGTCGAGCTGCTGGCCGACGAGTGGCTGGTGGTGCCGGGCTTCTGGGAGCGCTGGCACTTCAGCCTCGAGGACGACGGCCATCGCGAGTACAACGCCCTGCAGTGGGGCACGGTATTCGCCGCCGGGGCGCCCGGGCCCGATCGCATCGCGGCAGGGCACGGGCTCTTCGAGTCGATGTTCGGCATCTCCGAGGCGCGCACGAACCCGCGCGGCGTGTATGCGGGCCTCGTCCACCTGGGCTGTACGCGCGAGACCGAGGCGGCGTGGTGGGATTCGATGGATCGGGTGCTGACCCTGCTGGACGCGCACCTCGGGGCCCACGACTTCGTGCTCGGTGGCCAGCCCACGCTCGGTGACTTCGGGCTGATGGGTCCGCTCTACGCCCATCTGTTCCGCGACGCGAGGAGCGGCTTCCGTCTGCGCACCGAGCACCCGCTGGTTTCCGAGTGGGTGGAGCGCACCAACGGCGACAACGTCGGAGCGCGCACCTACGACCAGACCCTCTACTCGCTCGCGGACGGCGCGCTGGTCGGGCGTCCCGCCACCAGTGACGGCGGCGAGCGGCTGCCGGCCGACCGGGTGCCCGCCACCCTGGACGCGATCGTTGCGGTCTTCTTCGAGGAGATGTGGCCCGTGCTGAAGAGCACCCTCGAGAAGACGCGCGCCTGGATCGCCAGCAACGCCCACGAGAAGGGCGGCGAGCTGCCGACCAAGACCTTCTTCGCCGACCCCGCCTGGCTGGAGCACCAGACCGGCGACGGCGCGCTGACCCACGAGTTCGAGATCGGTGGCATCCGCGCGCGTCGCATGGTGGTGCCGTATCACGTCTGGATGCTGCAGCGCCTGGCCGCCGTCCTCGACACGGCCGCCGCCAGCGATGCCGGCCACGAAGCGGTGAGCGCCTGGCTGTCGGGCTTCCCCAACGGCAGCGAGCTCTTCGAGCTGAACGAGCGGCTCGCGGGCTGCCGCGTCCGCCGGGAAGGCGCCCGGCTCTTCTCGCTGGACTGAACGAGACCCAGGAGGACGACATGCAACTGAACGGAGTCGCACACATCCAGCTGACGGTGACCGACGTGGCCCGGTCGAAGTCCTTCTACGCGCCGCTGCTGGAGCTGTTCGAGATGAAGGTGCTGATCGACACCGACACCTACTACTACTGCATCGGCAGCCGCACGGGCATCGCCATCTCCCAGGTGGACGAGGGCAAGGAGGGCGATCGCTTCGACCAGCGCCGGGTCGGCCTGCACCACGTCTGCCTGCGGGCGCGCGAGCGCGAGCACATCGACGAGATCCACGCCTTCGCGAAGGAGCTGCCGGGAGCGACGGTGGTGCGGGCGCCCCAGGAAGACGGCTACGCGCCCGGCTACTACTCGCTGCTCCTCGAGGACCCGGACGGTATCCGCATCGAGGTGAACCACGTCCCGGGGCGGGGCCACCTGAAGTCCTGACCCGTCCCTTCCAGGAGCCCCCTGGGCCGGGACCGCCTTCGCCCGGCGCCCCCGGGGCCCCGGCCCAAGGCCGGCGGCAGGGGCTTCAGGCCCGTGGCAGCTTGACCGATGGCCGGAAGACGTGGTAACGAACGGCTGTTCACAGGGTGAACGAACGTTCGTAACCCGCTGGAACCCGATCCTCGACCCGATCTGCAACCCAGGAGGAGTCCGTGAACGCAGTCGAGTCCAACAGCACGGCGGCGACCCGCGAGCGCATCCTCGACGCCGCCGAGGCGCTCTTCGCCGAGCACGGCCTGGCGGGGACCGCCGTCCGCGACATCGCCCGCGACGTCGGGCTGACCGCGGCCAGCCTCTACAACCACTTCGACGGCAAGCAGGACCTCTACGAGGCGGTGCTCGAGCGCGGCGTGCGACCGCTGATCGAGATCATGCAGCAGGCCGAGGCCGAGGGCAGCGAGGAGCGCGACCGCGGCGAGCTGATCGAGCGGGTCATGCAGCACCTGGGCACGCGCCCCCACCTGCCCCGCCTGATCCACCACGAGGTGATCAGCGGCGGCTCGTACCTCGCCAAGCTGGGTCGCACCTGGCTGCGGCCGCTGATCGCCACCGGCGTGGCCGAGATGAAGCGACAGAGCGACACGAACTGGAGCGAGGACGAGTTCCCCTACGTGCTCGGCGCGTGGATGAACCTGGTGTTCGGCCACTTCGCCATGGCGCCGATGCTGGGGATCGTGTTCGACAACGACCCGCTCGCGCCCGAGAGCATCGAGCGCCAGACCCGATTCCTCCAGAAGCTCGCGCGCCTGATGGCGACGGGCGACTCCGAAGCCTGAAGGCCTGCCCGGAAGGACCCCCCATGAAGCTGAGCGACATCGACCTCAACGACCTCGACACCTTCGAGAAGGCGACTCCCCACGACCAGTTCAGGCTGCTGCGCCGCGAGTCTCCCGTCCACCGACACGCGGGCGCGCCCGGCGAGCAGGACTACTGGGCGATCACCAAGCACGCCGACCTGAAGAACATCTCGAAGAATCCGGGGCTCTTCTCGTCCGAAGCGCGCAGCGCGATTCCCCGCGACCCCGACGACGCCAGCCTCCCCCAGCTGCGGCTCATCATGCTGAACATGGACCCGCCCAAGCACCGGCAGTACCGGGCCATCGTCAACAAGGCCTTCACGCCGCGCATGATCCACGGCCTGGAGCCCGCCGTGGAGAAGATGGTCGACCAGATCATCGACAACGTCATCGAGAAGGGCGAGTGCGACTTCGTGGACGAGCTGGCGGCCCCGCTGCCCATGCTGGTGATCTGTGAAATGATGGGCGTCCCCGAAGAGGATCGGCGCGGCATCTACGAGCTGGGCAACCGCATGGTGGGCTTCGACGACCCGGAGCTGCAGGAAGACGGCCAGCCGCGGAAGTTCGGCGAGGACGACGGCAGCCAGGCCTCGGCGGAGATGTTCATGTACGCCGCCAAGCTGGCCGAGAAGGCGCGGGCCCACCCCGGCGACGACCTGGCCACCGCGCTGCTGAACGCCGAGGTGGACGGCCACAAGCTCTCGGAGCTGGAGTTCAACTCCTTCTTCCTGCTGCTGGCGATCGCCGGCAACGAGACCACGCGCACCGTCACCACCAACGGCATGCTGGACTTCATCCGCAACCCGGGCGAGCGGCAGAAGCTGATCGACGACCCGTCGCTGCTGAACTCGGCGGTCGAAGAGGTGCTGCGCCACGAGCCGGCGGTGCACAGCTTCCGGCGCACCGCCATGGCGGACACGGAGATCCGCGGCCAGAAGATCGAGGAGGGCGACAAGCTCATCCTCTGGTATCCCTCGGTGAACCGCGACGAGGACGTCTTCGAGAACCCGGACGTCTTCGACATCACCCGCAGCCCCAACGAGCACCTGTCGTTCGGGGTGGGAGAGCACTTCTGCCTGGGAGCGAACCTGGCCCGCATGGAGCTGCGCAAGATCTTCGGCGGCCTGATGCGCCGGCTGCCGGACATCGAGCTGGCCGCCGAGCCGCGGCGCCTGCGTTCGACCTTCGTGAACGGCGTGAAGGAGATGCAGGTGCAGTTCACGCCGGGCCCGAAGTCCACCGGCTGAGCCCCGGGCCGGGCCCCGGTTGGCAGCGCCCATGACGGCGGCGGTCCTCTTCGACCTGGACGGGACCCTCACGCCGCGTCGGGCGAGCGTCGAGCGCTTTGCGTCCCTGTTCGCAGAAGACCTGACGGACCGTCTGGTGGCGCCCCCCGCCGCGGAGCTGCGGGCGCTGCTCGTCGAGGTCGACCGCGGCGGCTACAACCCGCGCCGCGCCGAGGACCTGATCGCGGCGCTCGAGTGGACGGCGCCTCCGGAGCCCGGCTTCCTGGAGGACTACTGGCAGCGCCGCTTCGCGGATGCCGTCGTCCCCCAGCCCGGACTGCACGCGGTGCTCGACGCCATCCGCGCGGCGGGCTGGCGCATCGGCGTGGTGACCAACGGCGGGGTCGCCGGGCAGAGCCGCAAGCTCGAGCGGCTCGACCTGACCGCGCGCCTGGACGCCGTCGTCATCTCCGAGGCCGAGGGCTGCGAGAAGCCCGACCCGCGGATCTTCGAACGGGCGTGCGAACGCGTCGGCGCCGCGCCGGGCGACTGCTGGTTCGTGGGCGACCATCCCGAGAAGGACGTGCGCGGTGCCGAGCGCTGCGGGCTCGAGGCCGTGTGGATCACCGACCCGACGAGCGGCTTCGCCTGGGCTGAAGGTGCGGCCGAAGGCGCGGCCGAAGACGTGCCGCCGCCCGCTCATCGCATCGAGGACCTGCGCGCCCTGCTTCCCCTGCTGGGGCTATCCTCGACCGCATGATCCACCGCCGGCACGGCTTCCTGGAGCTGCGCAGGGGCGACGCGCCCGAAGCCAGCCGCGCGCTCGAGGAGCGCGGCTTCGCGGTGCTGCCGGGCGTGCTGTCCACGGAAGAGGTCGAGGCCCTGGCCGCCGACGTCGAGCGCGTCTTCGACGAGTACCCGATGGACGACCGGCCTTCCGCGGATCGCTCGCCGGGCGACGACATGTTCCGCTACGAGATGCTGAACCGCAGCGCCCTGTGCCAGCAGGCCGCCGGTCACCCGGCCGTCCTCGAGGCCATCGAGCCGCTGCTCGGCGAGGACTGCCACGTCATCGCGAACACCGCCTGGCGCAATCCCAAGGACCAGGCCGGCGCCCACGGCGGGGAGATCTGGCACATCGACGCCGGCCCCCACGTGCCGCGACCGCCCGGCACGCCCTGGCCGGACGACGTCCCCTACCCGGTCTTCGCCATCGGCAGCCACTTCCTGCTGATGGACTCGCGGCTGGAGGACGGGCCCACCGGCGCCATCCCCGGGTCGCACCGTTCCGGCCAGCACCCGCCCTTCGAGTCGCTGATGGACGAGACGCTGCGCTTCGAGGGGGCCGGCTGCGAGCCGCTGCTGGGCCGCGCGGGTGACGTGCTGCTCTTCGTATCGGACTGCTGGCACCGCCGCATGCCGAGCGGGCCCGGTGCCCGGGGCCGCTTCTTCCTACAGGTCCACTACGGGAGGCGGGACATCGCCCAGCGACTCCGGCTGACGGGAGAAGCCGGCCAGGTCTCCGCCGAGGCGGCCGCGCGCGCGAAGACCCCGCGCGAACGCACGCTCATCGGGCTGCACGACCCGCAGTTCTACGACGGCTGAACGACGACTGGACGACGGCGGGGCGAAGGCGCGAGGAAGGCTGAGGGCGTGCGAGACGACGAGCTGCAGACCCTGGTGGACGAGTTCCTGTACCTCGTCGAGGTGGGCAGCGGCTCGACGGCGGCCGACGAGTCCGAACTCGCGCACCTGCTCGACCGGCTGGCACTGGCCCTGCGCGAGGGCGTCGACCCGGGCGAGCCCGAAGAGGCCCCGGAGATCCCCGCGCGCGACCGCGACGTGCTCGAGAAGGTGGCGGGCAGCCGCTTCCCCGGATACGGGGACTACAACCGCGCGACGCCCACCGTGGGCCGGCTGCGCGACGCCCGCGTCGAGGCCGGCAACGCCCACCGCGACGTGGCGACCATCGCCGACCACCTGCACGCCACCGCCTGGCTGTGGCGCCGCGCCGACTGGGAGGTCGGCCTGTGGTACCTGCACGCCAGCCACCGGGAGAGCTGGGGGCCCGCCATGCGGGCGCTGCAGCTCTACCTGCAGGTGCGCGAGTCCGCAGCGCGAGCGGAAGCCGGGGAGGACGACGTCAGCCCGAAGGGTCCGGGGGACTGACCTCCTCCAGCTTGTCGGTGTAGTCGTCCGGCAGCTCGAGCCAGGCCTCGGCGTCGGCGAGCGAGCGGAACACCTCCAGCTCGACGGGCGAGCCGCCGCGCAGGCTCTGGTACATGCGCGCCAGCCCGAAGAACTCGTCCCGGGTGGCCACCATCGCCATGCGGGATTCGCCCTCGATCTGGGGGTCGACGATGTGCTCGACCCGGCGCGCCTGGGTGCGCAGCAGCTCGGCGGGCGCCTCGGCGCGCTCGGCGTCGGTCATGTCGACGATCATGCGCGGCAGGGTGGCGTACTCGGAGCGCTCGATGAGCGGGATGAGCCGCTCGGCCATCTCCGAGACCTTCACGACACCCCGGGCCAGGATGTAGAGGAGCCCGAGCTCCCGGTTGACGCGAACCTCGATGGGCATGGGACGCTCCGAAACGGGCATCCTGCGCGGCCCGTCCCGCCCCCTAGCATACACCGGTCGAGAGCCGGGGGAGTGTCGGACGAGGGCCGGGCGAGGCCCCGACAAAGGCCCGCGGCCCGCTTCTCGCGCAGGTCGGCAGCTTCGTGACGCCTGGCCGACAGCACGGTGCCCGGCGGGGGCGTCCCTTCCCTGTGTAGGCCGGCTCCCTTCCCCGTGGAGGCCGATCCCGGGCCCGTGAACCCGCGTTGACGGAGGCGGCGCGGACGACCGCGTGTTAGTGTGGGGGTCCCGGTTCCGGGTGAGCGTGTGAACGTCGAACCGCCCGAGAACCGCGACCCGCGCCTGCCGCGCGAAGTCGGCAGCGAGCCCGGGCCCGAGCGCCCTGCCCGCCTGTCGGACCACGTGCGCGAAGTGCTGAGAGCCCGGCACTACAGCCCGCGCACCGAGAAGACCTACCTGATGTGGATGACGCGTTTCGTGCGGTTCCACGAAGGCCAGAGCCCCCAGGCCATGGGGAGCGACGAGGTGATCCGCTTCCTCACGCACCTGGCCGTCGACCTGGAGGTCAGCCCCAACACCCAGCGCCAGGCGCAGAGCGCGCTGGTGTTCCTGTACCGCAACATCCTGGGTCGGAGCCTCGAGGGGCTGGAGCGCGCGGTGCGCGCGCGCGCCGACCGGCCCGTCCCGGTCGTGCTGACCCTCACCGAGGTCCGGGCGGTGCTCGCCGAGCTCTCGGGAGTGGACCGGCTGGTGGCGACCCTGCTGTACGGAAGCGGCCTGCGCCTGTCGGAGGCACTACGGGTGCGGGTCAAGGACTTGGACTTCCAGCGCCGCCAGCTGTGCGTGCGCCAGGGAAAGGGCCGCAAGGACCGCTTCACGACCCTGCCGGGCAGCCTGCGCGACCCCCTGCTCGAGCACCTGCGGGCCGTCCGCCGAACCCACGGCCGCGACCTCGCCGCCGGCCTCGGGTGCGCGCCCCTCCCCTACGCGCTCGAAAGAAAGCTCGGCCCCGAGCAGGCCCGAAGCTGGGCGTGGCAGTGGGTCTTCCCGGCCAGCCGCCAAAGCGTCGACCGCCGCACCGGCGCCGGCGTCCGCTACCACCTCCACCCCTCCGTGACCCAGAAGGCCGTCCGCGCCGCCGCAAGAGCGGCCGGCCTCCACAAGCGGGTCACCACCCACACCTTCCGCCACTCCTTCGCGACCCACCTGCTCGAGTCCGGAACCGACATCCGAACCGTCCAGGACCTCCTGGGCCACCGAGACCTCAAGACCACCATGATCTACACCCACGTCGCCAACACGGGCCCCATGGGAGTCGCCAGCCCCGCGGACCGCCTGTAGCCCGAAGCCCCAACACCCAACACCCAACCCCAGACCCGAAAGCAGAAAGCGAGCCAGACGAACACTGCCCGAACAGCGATGGACGCGCGTGCTCAGGGGCCAAACACTCCGGGCCCGGAGCTCGTAGCCGAGGAGCGACGGGGACATGCGAGGACCGAGCCGCGATATCCGCTGCGGCGACCATCCCGCCCGAACCGTCCACATCTGACGCAAGAAGGGATACAATCCCTCACGGATCAATAACTAGTTAGGCCGCGCCACGATATGCCGGACGCCCTTGCCTTGACTACGTTCGTCGAGGTTGCGAAGCCACCGATCTCGCCCTCGAGCTTCCCTTCGCCCCCCTTCTGCTGCTTGGTCATCATTAGCGACCGACGCCTAGGCGAGGCGCTCCGCGAGTCGCTCGCGGCGC
>JANQSB010000533.1 GCA_028284295.1 Myxococcota bacterium
CGACCCTGGGTGTCAATACGCTGACTCTCGGCGTGGCGGGCCCCCTGACGGCAGCAGGGCTCTGGGCGCTGCTGCAAAGGCTCGGTGCAGCCAACGGGCTCGGCTTCGCCCTCTCTTGCGCCGCCGCTGACCTGAGCGTCTACCTCACCGACGCCGCGGTACTCGCTCTCGGGCTCTCCGATGTGGCGTCACCTGCGACGACCTTCTCGGCGGTGCTGCTTGGGTTCGCCCCCGTCCAGGTGCCACTGGCGGTGCTCGAGGCCACCGCCTCGCTCGCCATCGTGCGGCTACTGGCTTCGCGTCGGCCAGACCTGCTACCGGACTCGCTGCGTGCGCTTCGCGAGGCGCCCGTGGCCACCGCTTCCGTCATGGTCCTGCTCCTGGCGTTCGGCCCATTGGGCTGCGGCTATGAGGGCATCGACGGAACGGTCTTCGGCGCGACTGCGGAGACAGCGGGGCGACCTCCGACCCAGAGCCTCGTCGATCTGAGCCAGGGAGAGGTCGGGCTCGCGATGTCGATCCTCATCCTCTTCGGGCTGGGATTCGTCGCGGGGCGCACCTGGGAGCGCCTTCGCGGAGGCCCGCACGATGCACTTCGACGCTGAGCACGCGCTCTTCTTCGAGCGCCGTCAACCGCTTTGGCTCGCAGCGTCGAGCCTCGCGCTGACCTCCTGCGTGCTGATAGTGAACGCCGGTGCGCGTAGCGCGACCGTGTCAGGCGTCCTGGCCGGGATCGGAGCCCTGCTGCTCGTCTTCGCGCACTTCGGCGGGCGGCGAAGACTACAGCCTGCCCTCGCGTGGGCTCTCGCTCTCGTCGTCCTCGTGCTGCTCGGTGCTGTCGTCCTGAATCGCGACGCCATCGAGGCGGGTGCACGGGTCTCGTGCGGCGTCGTGTGGGTTCTCTGGGTCGGCACCCAGGTCGACTGGTCGTCGCTTCGAGGGATCCTGCTCGGGCTCGGGATACCGGAGAGCATCGTTGCCGCGCTCGACCACGCCCTGCTGCACGGCGTTCTCACGAAGCGTGCATGGACCCGGCGCCGCGACGCAGCCCGTCTTCGCCTCGGGACTTCGCGACTGCCCCTCACGGCATGGGGGCCGCTGCTCGGCGAGGGTGCACTGCAGGCGTTTGTCCGACTCGAACGCGTCGAGGAGAACGCGCTACTGCGAAGCAGCTCGAGGGCAGAAGTCGACGCGCATCCGAGCGTCCACCTCGATGCAGTCGACGTCGATCGTGGTGGACAGCGGGTGCTCGAGCAGGTCGAACTCCGCCTGGAGCCAGCGGAGTGGGTCCTGGTATGCGGACCCAGCGGGGCTGGAAAGTCCAGCCTCTTGCGCCTTCTGGCTGGGCTCGACGCACCCACTCGGAAGACGATGACACGACTCGGAGTGCCCGTGTCGCCCGACACCACCCTCCGGGACCGACTCGACGGGCGAGTCGTGCTCCTCTGTCAGAACCCGGAAGAACACTTCATCGCGAGCACTGTCGCCGAGGACATCGCATGGGGGTTGCTTCGCCGCGGCGTCGAAGCCCCTGCGGCGCAGCGTCGCTCCTTCGAGATGGCCAAGGCCCTGCGCATCGACCATCTGTGGGAGCGCCCCTGTCATGCGCTCAGCTTCGGAGAACAGCGCCGAGTCGCGCTCGCCGGTCTCCTCGTGGTCGAGCCGAGGCTGCTGCTTCTCGACGAGCCGACCGCGGGACTCGATCCCGTGGCTGCCCATGAGCTTCGAACGCTCGTGGAGCGGTCTGCCCGCCAGAACGGCGCCGCCTGTGTCTGGGCGACCCACGATCTCCAGTCGCTGCCGGCAGCCGCCGACCGGGTCGTCCTGCTGCGCGACGGACGAATCGTCTTCGATGGATCCAAGGCCGCGGGACTGTCGCAGCCATGGCTGGTCCGCGCCGGCCTTGGCGTTTCGAAGGAGGAAGAGGACCCATGCTGATCGGCGGGTCATCGAAGAAGCCGGACCTGAGGACGGTTCGTCGCATCAAGCGGGTGCTGCGCGAGGCACTGGCGCTCTCCGACGACGCCACCGTCACGGTCACCGAGCTGGCATGCCTGGAAGAAGACTGCGCGCCGGTCGAGACCGTGGTCGGACTGCTCCGACGGGATGCGCCCCAGCTTCAACACAAGCTTCACAAATCGACGGACGGGGTCGATGCCCAGGATCTCATGGAGGTCTGCACGGCGTGGGGCTTCGAAGTGCGAAGCGCCGCCTTCTCATCATTCACCAAGGAGAGCTAGATGGACTCGCCTCAAGCAGTACCTGTCACCATCCTCACCGGCTTCCTCGGCTCGGGCAAGACGACCCTGCTCAACCGCATCTTGAGTGAGGAGCACGGCAAGCGCATCGCTGTGATCGAGAACGAGTTCGGCGAGGTCGGCATCGATCAGGCGCTCGTCATCGACGCGGACGAGGAGATCTTCGAGATGTCGAACGGCTGCATCTGCTGCACCGTCCGCGGAGACTTGATTCGCGTCCTCAACAACCTCATGAAGCGTCGCGACAAATTCGACTATGTGCTGGTGGAGACCACCGGGCTGGCCGATCCAGGTCCGGTCGCACAGACCTTCTTCATGGACGAGGAGATCGGAGAGGAATTCTCACTGGACGGAATCGTCACCCTCGTCGATGCAGCCCACATCGAGCAGCAACTCGGCCGAAGCGACGAGAGCACAGAGCAAGTGGCGTTCGCTGACGTCCTGGTGCTCAACAAGACGGACCTCGTCGACGCCGAGACTGTCGACAGGCTCGAAGCGCGGCTCCGAGAGATGAACCGAATGGCGCGTGTCGTGCGAACAGAACGAGGGGACGTCCCCGTGGAAACGGTCCTCAACCTCAGCGCCTTCGACCTCGACCAGGCGCTCGAGCGCCGTCCGACATTCCTCGAGCCGGAGTATCCGTTCGAGTGGACGGGGGTGTATTCGCTGCCCGTCGGGCGCTATGAGCTGAGCCTGGCCGAGGGGCCGGATCCGGAGATGTCGCTCGTGATCGTGTCGAACCACGGCACAGACGATTCCGCTCTTCACGAGAGTGCGGAGTGGTGCGTGCGGCGATACGCCGAAGCCGCGGAGCCTGTCCTTCCGGGGGAGAGGATCGCCCTCGACAAGCATGTGAATCTCCAGCTCGACGCGCCGGGACGCAAGTCGTTCTCCCTGGAACTCGATCGAGAGGCCCGGGTGGGACTCTACGCCCAGCACACCGCCGAAGAGTTCGATCTGCAACTGATGGACGCGAACGGGGCGATGGTGAAGCACGAGGTCGAGCGCACCTGGGTCGCACAGCACGAGCACGATGACGAGGTGGGCTCGATCGCGATCGAGAGCGACGGCGACGTCGACCCCAGCAAGTTCAACGCCTGGCTGGGCGAGCTGCTCCGCGACCGCGGCGTCGACATCTTCCGAATGAAGGGATTCCTCAGCCTGGCCGGCGAGACGCGTCGTCACGTGTTTCAGGGGGTCCACATGATCTTCGACAGCCAGCCGGATCGCGAATGGGGAGACGCGCCCCGGCGAAGCCAGCTCGTATTCATCGGCCGCAATCTCGATGAGCAGGGCATGCGGGAGGGGTTCACAGCATGTCTGACTTGAGCCTCGACGATCCCGTCGGTGTACTTCGTCGGGGCTGGTCGGCGGCGGTGGACGACTACGCGATCGCCGGGGGCTGGGCTCTTCACGGTGCTGCGCTGGTTGTCGCCGACGCCGCGGGTGGCGTCCATGCGTTCGAGGGGAAGTCAGGTGAGAGTGTCTGGTCGCGGCAGGCAACCCACGATGGCGGCGTCCTCGCCGTGGCGATCCATCCGGAGGGAAGGGTGTTCGCGACGGCTGGCCAGGACGGAAGAGTCCTGATCTGGCGTGTCACCGAGGGTGAGATCGAGCAGGCCATCGACGTGGGCCGCGGTTGGGTTGAAAACGTGGAGTGGTCTCCGGACGGCCACTGGCTCGCGGCATCCTGCTCCCGAGAGCTTCGCACCTACGGTGCGGACGGTGGAGACATCTGGCGATCAGACGAGCATCCCGGCACCGTCAGCGCCATCGCCTGGTCCAGCGCAGGAGAGCTGGCAACCGCCTGCTACGGCCAGGTGGCGTTCTTCGAGGGGCCTACGGGAGTGCTACGCCAGAAACTGGAGTGGAAGGGATCCCTGGTCTCGATGGTACTGAGCCCGGATGGGGACATCGTGGCCTGCGGAAGCCAGGACAACTCGGTGCACTTCTGGCGTCGCTCCACGGGACAGGACTCGATGATGTCGGGGTATCCCGCGAAGCCGTCGGCCCTGGCCTTCGATGACACCGGCACCCTGCTGGCGACCGGTGGCAGTGAGACGGTGACCGTCTGGAGCTTCGAGGGCGGTGGTCCAGAGGGCACGCGGCCCGGCGCACTGGAAGTCCACGATCAACTCGTCACGAAGCTGACCTTCGCCTGCCGCGGGAGGTGTTTGGCATCCGGAGGCCGCGACAATACGGTGGTCGTATGGTCGCTTCAGCGCGATGGGCAAGGCAAGGCGATCGGGGGCGCTCTTCTGGCGGATGTGGTCGGCCAGTTGTACTGGCGACCCGACGGACGTGCGCTTGCCGCACTCGACGGCCAGGGTGGCGTGACAGCCTGGCGAGTGGGCCGCCGGTGAGAGTCGGCTTCTAGGGCGACCCGCGAGCAGAAGCGATCCCTACCGAGTCGAGCTGGATTCGCCAGGGAGGGGGTGTTTCTGGAGATCCGACGGCGCGCGTTTCTCAAGGGCTCCCTGGCCACCGCCGTAGGCTACCTGTCGGGCTGCACCACGACCCTCGAGAGCGGTCGTCCCGGCGCGCGGGTCGGATTCACACCGGTGCCGAGGGCGGCGTCCGACGGCAGGACCGTCTTGATCGCGGACGAGTACGAGTACCAGGTCTTCATTCCCTGGGGTCAACCGCTGCGCTCAGGGGCTCCGGCGTGGAGCTGGCCGCCGTCAGCCCAAGCGCAGGCGCAGCAGGTCGGGATCGGGCACGACGGCATGACCTACTTCCCCCTCTCGGTGGACGGCCGCCATGGCCTCCTCGCGATCAACCACGAATTCGGCAGCAATCGACACGTCTTCGGCGCAGCGCGCCCGGCGGCCCCCGAACAGGTCCTCGCATCGCAACATGCGCACGGTGCGTCCGTCATCGAGATCCTGGAGACAGAAGGAAGGTGGCGCGTCGTACCGGAGTCGAGGTACTCCCGCCGGATCCACCTGAACACGGAAGTAGAGATGTCCGGTCCCGTGGCTGGACATGCTCTGGTCTCGAACCGGGCCAGGAACCCCGTGATGGGGACGCTCAATAACTGCTCGAGCGGTCAGACCCCATGGGGCACCTACCTGAGCTGCGAGGAGAACTTCAACCTCTACTTTGGCTGCAAGGACCCCTTCGAACCAAGCGCGAAGCAAGAGCGCTACGAGCTGACTTCCGGGGACAGCGAGTACGGCTGGCACCACTTCGACCCGCGCTTCGATCTCGCCAGCAGAGACTACGCCAACGAGTCCAACCGCTTCGGATGGGTCGTCGAGATCGACCCGTACGACCCGGCCGCGAAGCCGGTGAAGCGAACGGCGCTCGGTCGCTTCAAGCACGAAGGAGCCACGGCGATCGAAGGGCGTGACGGGCGGATCGTGATCTACATGGGCGACGACCAGGCCTTCGAGTTCATCTACAAGTTCGTCTCTCGCGGAGACTGGCAACAGATGCGTTCCGCAGGCATCAGCCCACTCGACGAGGGCATCCTCTTCGTGGCGCGCTTCGACGCAGGCGGCCACGGGGAATGGCTTCCCTTGACCATCGACGATCCGACGCTGGCCGGAGCCTTCGACGATCAGGCCGATGTCCTGGTTCATGCGCGTCTTGCCGCGTCGCTCGTCGGCGCGACACCCATGGATCGCCCCGAGTGGATGACAGTCGCGCCCGATGGCGACGTCTACTGCACCTTGACCAACAACTCTCGGCGCGAGGAGCCCGACGCAGCGAACCCGAGGGCCCCGAATCCCCATGGTCAGATCATCCGCTGGCGTGACCAGGACGCCCACTTGGGAACCCGGTTCATCTGGGACCACTTCCTGCTCTGCGACGAGGTCTACGAGACGGAGGACAGCCTGGGAAGCCCGGACGGTCTCTGGGCGGATCCCGATGGCCGCCTCTTCATCTGCACCGATGGCAAGCAGTTCGAGGGCAAGCCCAACCAGCTGCTGGTGGCGGACACGGCGACCGGTGGGCTCTCGCGCCTCCTGGTGGGCGTGTCGGATTGCGAGATCACGGGCCTGACGACGACACCGGATCGGCGCACACTCTTCGTCAACGTCCAGCACCCGGGTCGAGGCAATCCACGCCTGACCAGCTTTCCCGCCCCCGATGACGGCACCACGGTCCCGCGAGACTGCACGCTGGTGGTCCGGCGCAAGGACGGAGGAATCGTCGGCAGCTGATCGACCGGCACGACGGCAGGGCCGAGCCGGAGGACGGTTTCAGCCGTTTCGGGGCGGACCGGCGTGAAACACGAGCCCCTCGTAGCCTTCGTCGGCGATCTCGGCGATGCGGTGGAAGTACCCGGAGCCGCCCAGGTGCACAGCGAAGTGCCGGGGCTTGCCTTCGATGTTCGCTCCCGTGTACCAGGAGTCGGTCTTCGGGAAGAGCGTCCTGTTCGCGATGGCATTGACTTCGCGATCCCAGTCCAGCTCGGCTTCGTGCGTCGCCTCGACCGCACCCATCCCCTGCTCGTGCATGTGGCGGATGCAGTTCGCGATCCACTCCGTCTCGAGCTCCGCGCCGAGCGGCATGAGGTAGAGCACCCCGGGCGTCCCCGGGCCATGGATCATGAAGAGGTTCGGGAAGTCGCTCACCATCAGGCCCAGGTAGCTGTGGAAGTGGCTCTTCCACTTCTCCTTCAGCCGGGCGCCACCGCGACCGCGGGGATCGAGACGAAGCATCGAGCCGCTGATCGCGTCGAAGCCGGTCGCGAGCACCAGCACGTCGATGGGGTGCTCGCCCGTTGCAGTACGCACGCCCACCTGGGTCATCCCTTCGATCGGGTCCTGTCGCAGATCCACGAGCGTGACGTTCTCGCGGTTGTAGGTGTCGTAGTAGCCGTCGTCGAGAATCGGACGCTTCGTGCCGTAGAAGTGGTCGGGCATCAGCTTGTCGGCGGTCTCCGGGTCGCGGACGATCTCGCGGATCTTGCCCTGCAGGAAGGCGCAGACCTCGCGGTTGATCTCCTCGTTCACCAGGAGCTCACCGTAGTTCCCGAAGACGAAGGCCAGTGTCCCCTGCTCCCACAGCGCCTCGTACAGGGCTTGACGTTGCTCGGGCGTCTCGTCGAAAGCCGAACGCCCGTTTCCCTGCATCATCGGAAGGGGCGCGTCGGGCGGCGGGGGAGCCAACATGCCGGCGCGGACGTCGCCCCAGTTGTCCCGAACGGCCGCAAGCTCTTCCGGTGCGAGCGGGCGGTTGCGCGCGGGAACCGTGTACTGCGGCGTGCGCTGGAAGACCGTGACGTGAAGGGCCTCCTTCGCGATCTCCGGGATCGCCTGGATTCCCGAAGAGCCGGTCCCGATCACGCCGACGCGCTTGCCCGCGAACGAGACGGGCTCCTGCGGCCAGCTTCCGGTGTGGACACACTCGCCTTCGAAGTCGTCGATCCCGGGGAGGTCGGGTGCGTTCGGCGTGGACAGCGCGCCGACCGCACAGACCAGGAACCGGGCCGAGACGCAAAGCCCGGTGCTCGTATCGACCGTCCAGCGCTGGGTCGCCTCGTCATAGCGAGCGTCTTCCACCCAGGTTTCGAGCTGGATGTCGCGGCGGAGGTCGAAGCGATCTGCGACGTGCTCCAGGTAGGCGAGCACCTCGCCCTGAGACGACTGGGTCTCGGTCCAGTCCCACTCCTTCACGAGCTCGGCCGAGAAGGTGTAGCCGTACAGGGGAGCACTCGGACCATCGACGCGCGCCCCCGGGTAGCGATTGTGCCACCAGGTGCCCCCCACGGTCGGGGCGCCGTCGTACGCCCGAACCGACAGGCCCATCCCGCGGAGATGATGGAGGGCGTACATGCCACTGACGCCCGCCCCGATGATGACGACGTCGTAGCGCTCGGTCGCGCCGTCCTGCTGCGGAGCGTGCGTCGTGGTCGCCATGAGCCCTCCGGTCCTTCCGATCGACCCTAGGGCTCGTTGGCGGAGCGCGCCAAGTACCGCGTCTCTTCGGATCGGCGGGAGAGACGGGTCCGATCGAGCTTCGGATGGCGGGGACGCCCCGCAGCGGCTCCTGACCGGGCCCTCCTTGCAGCGGTGGCAATGGTTAGCTAGCTAACCAAATCGGGGCGGGAGCCGAGAGGAGGCGGCCGAGGATGGAGGGGGGCTTCGACGACACCGTCCGCGCGACGGCCCGGTCGTGGCGGGAGGAGTTTCCCGGGCACGATGCCTCCCCGGTCCTCCTCTTCATGCGCCTGGGATACCTCTCGAAGCGCCTCCAGCTCTTCCATGACGACGTCCTGCGGTCGCACGGGCGCACCCTCACCGAGTACCAGGTGCTCGCCACGCTGCGCATGAACGGGGCGCAATCCCCGACGCGCCTCAACGGCCTGCTGATGCTCACGCGGGCCGGCATGACCAACACCGTGGATCGTCTCGAGGGCGCCGGCCTGGTGCGGCGTCGCGCGGACGGCGCGGACGGCCGTTCGATCCGCATCCATCTCACCGCACAGGGTGTCCGCCACGCGGAGGAGCTCTTGCTGGACGAGCGAGAAGCACAACAGGAGCTGCTCTCGGGTATGGGGCGCAGCGAGCGACGCGCCATCGAGCACGCCATCGCGTCGTTGACCGCCGCGTTCGACGGGCAGAGAACCCCGCCAGGCCACGAGACGAGGAGGAGGAGGAGGAGGAGGAGCCGATGACTTCCGAAGAAGAGCGATTGACGTCGGGGCAGGCCTGGGAGGACTGGTGCGATCGCCTGAAGGGCGTCGGCCGCTCGATCCTTGCCGAAGGATTCCCCGATTCGCCGCGCGAGCGCGCCGAGGGCTTCCGCTGGCTCACACGACTCGTCACCCACGCGACCCAGCTGGAGGTGGAAGCGGGCGACTCCCTCCACCCCTTCTTCATCAAGTACGAGACGCCACACAACCAGTGGGGCGGTCCCAACCCCGACAACCTGTACCTCCGGACGAACATCGACCCCGGCGCCAGCTACCGGGTCTGGGCCGACGTCACGGGCGTCCGCCAGGCCATCATCTCGATCAACGAGGGCGACATGCAGCTCGGGGAGTTCGGCGTGTTCAGCGAGCACAGCCTCGACGAGCTCGAGGTCGACGCCGACGGTCTGCTCGAGCTGTGGATCTCGCCGGAAGAGCGGCCGAAGAACTGGCTGCCCGCCAACCCCAAGGGTCGTCTCCTGACCATCCGCGTCTATCAGAGCGACTGGGAGCGCGATGCGGCTCCGGTCTTCCACATCGAGCGGGTGGGGGCAGAGGGAGAGCCACGCCCGCCCATCGGCCCCGCCGACATGGCAAGGGCCCTCGATCGTGCGGCCACCTGGGTCGAGCGCACGGCGGTCTTCTGGAACGGCTACACGAGTCACTTCCAGGATCGAGCGACCCCCAACGTCGCCGCGCCCGCCGGCTCGACGCCCGGCGGCGCCGACAACATCCTCTACGGGAGCTGCTTCTGGGAGCTGGACGACGGCGAAGCCCTGCTCCTCGAGTGCGATCGCCCCGACGCCACCTACTGGGGTCTCACGACCCACACCCTGGGCTGGCTCGAGTCCGGCGACTTCGCCGATCGACAGACCAGCTTGAGCCACGAGCAGATGCACGTGGACGCGGACGGTCGCTTCCGCGTGGTGGTGGCCCACGAAGACCCCGGCGTCCCGAACTGGATCGACAGCGAGGGGCGACGACGCGGCATGCTCGTGTACCGCTGGGTCTGGGCGAACGACAATCCCGAGCCGACCTCGCGCGTCGTGGAACTGGGCGAGCTGCGCTCGCAGCTCCCGGACGACCATCCCAGCGTGTCCCCGGAGGCCCGCCGTGCGGCACTGTCGCGACGCCGCGAAGCCGCCTGGAACCGCTTCCTGTGAGTCGGCGAGGCTACCGAGGAGTCGTCTGATGAGCTGGACGCCGCCCGCGCGGCCCGTCTGGGTCGAGAGATTGAACGAGCACGGTGACGCGATCGGCGGGCCGCAGCACCTGGTCTCGCTCGAGGCGGACTCGCTGCTGGAGGCGGCCACCCGAGCCACCGGCCTGTCGGACTTCGGAGAAGGCGAGTGGCGGACCCACTTCGAGGTCCTGCTCCGCGCGCTCGAAGAGGAGTCGAAGCTCCACCTCGTCGGGCGAACCATCGTGCGCACCGAGCTGATCCAGACCCTCCGCAATCGCCTGGGGCTGGCCGAGCTCTGGAAGCAGCAGCCGGAGATCCTGAGCGAGCCGGTCGAGGCGCCGGTCTTCATCGTGGGGAGCCCGCGCTCGGGGACCTCGATCCTCCACGAGCTGATGGCCTGCGACCCCGCCACCCGCTGTCCCGCCCTGTGGGAGATGCAACGCCCCGTGGAGGCCGTCCGCGGCGAGGACTGCGGCCCTTCCGCGGACCGGATCACCCGATTCTGGCACGACGTACAGCCCGAGTACGAGACGATGCACGCCAACTCGGGCTTCCTGCCCAACGAGTGCCTCTTCATCACGCTCCACGAGTTCCTCTCCGATCACTGGGGGGGAAACCACGTCGTGCCGTCG
>JANQSB010000544.1 GCA_028284295.1 Myxococcota bacterium
CTCGACGAAGGCGCGGCCGACCAGCCGCTGCTCGTCACGACCGCCGATCATGCCCTGCTGGACCCGGCGATGGTCGAGGAGTTCCTGGCGGCCGCAGAGGCGCGACGGGGAGACGTGGCGGTCGGCCTGGTCGCCTCGGAGACCCTGCTGCAACGCTTCCCCGATACCCGCAGGACCTACCTCCGCTTCGCCGACGAGCGCTACAGCGGTGCCAACCTCTTCTGCTTCCAGACTCCGCGAGCCCGCGCGGCCGTCGAGTTCTGGACCCGGGCCGAGAGCTTCCGGAAGCGTCCCTGGCGCCTGGTCGCCACCTTCGGCCCCGGTGCCCTGCTGCGCTTCGCCACCCGCAGGCTCAGCCTCGAGGCGGCGCTCCAGGAGGCCTCGGCGGCCATCGGCGCCCGCGTGGTGCCGATCGTGTTGAGCCGCGCCGAGGCGGCGGTGGACGTCGACAAGATCTCCGACCTGGAGCTGGTCCGGCGCATCCTCTCCGAATCCGCGGAGGAAGCGGCCGGGACCGAGCCCACCGCCCAGGCGGACGCGGACGATCAGAGCGAGCGCTCGCCCTCGGACCCGAAGCCGCCCGTCGCCGCGTCGTAACCGCGGGTCTCGAGGGAGAACGCGAAGCGCGCGCCGTCCCCGACCGAGGCCCGCTCGATCCCGAACAGGTGGTACTGGGCCCGCCGCGACTCGAGCTCCTCGCAGTGCGAGGACGATCGGACGCCGAGCACGGGAATCGCGGCTTCCGGCCCCGGGATCGTCGAGCTCGCCGTCTTGTGGCCGTGTCCGTGGAGCACGAGGTCGGCGCCCACGTCGCGCAGCACGTCCCGCAGCTCGGCCGAGTCCTGGAGCCGACGTCGCGGCGTGAATCCGTCGTCGACCGGTGAGTGGTGGACGAGCAGCACGCAGCAGAGCTCGCGGGCGCGCAGCTCCGCGAGGGTTCGTGCGAGCCGCTCGAGCTGTCCGGAACCGACGCGGCCGGCCGCCGAGCCCGGGGGTGTCGGCAGCGCACTCGAGACTCCGACGAGAGCGAGGGGGCCGCGCACCCGGACGGTCGGGAACTCGTCCGGGGTCGGGGCGGTGCCGGTCGGGGCAACGCCCTCGGCTTCCGGCTCGTCCGAGACCATGTACTCGGACCACAGGTCCCAGCTCCGGGTGGCCGGTACGCGAACGTAGGCGTCGTGATTCCCGGGAACGAGCGAGATCCACGACGGCGGGCCCAGGTCGGCGAGCCAGCGCGCCGCCTCGGCGAACTCCTGGGGAAGCGCGATGTTCGTGAGATCGCCCGTCACGGCCACGTGGTCGGGCGCCTGCCGCTTCAGGTCCTTGAAGAGCGAGCGCAGGATGGAGGGCTGGTGACGATGCCGACGCCGCTGCTTCCAGGAGAGCCAGCCGAGCAGCCGCTTGTTGGCGAGCTCCCGGAGGCCACAGCCGGCGGGGCTCGTGACGTGCCAGTCCGAGACGTGCGCGAGCGTGTACCGCAACCGGGAGCTCCCTCGGGGTGGAGTCGGACCGACAGTGAGGCTATCTCACCCACTGCCGGCGGGATAGCCTGCGCGGACATCGACCGGGGGGCGCGTGCGAGCCCAGGGCAGCGAGCGAGCGAGCGCGTGGATCGTCCGTCGCCACCCGCCGGACCTTGCGAACGAGCCGCCGGTCGAGCCGACGCTCTGGGGGCTCTCGGTCGAGGAGCGGCTGCGGCGCAGCCTGCTGCGCGCCGGCGTGGGTCGGATCGAGCGGTTCGAGTCCGGTCATCCGCCGCGCTCCGGGGCCGGGCGCTGCCTGCTGCTGCGCGACGACCTCGTCTACGACGAGCGCATCGTCCAGGGACTGCTCGACGCCGGCGAGGTCGTCGTCGAGCACGCCTTCGACGCAGGTCCCGAGCCCGTCGCGGGCTGCTGTCGTGCCGAGCGGTTGGAGGCGCTCGCAGCCCGGATGCGCGGCGAGCCGGGCGAGTCGATCCCGGAGCTCAAGCGCGTGCTCGTTCGGGATCTGGCACCCGACTACCATGCGGCGCTCCGCAAGCAGTCCGCACCCTTCGTCTACCGCGCCCGCGAGCAGGATCGACGCCAGGTGGAGGACCGGATCTTCGAGGCGTCCTACAAGGGCATCACGGATGCCGTCACCAAGTGGGTGTTTCCGCGGCCGGCCCGCGCCGCGGTGCGCGGGCTCGCGGCGGCCGGGGTCTCCCCCAACGCGGTCACCACCGCGAGCTACGCATTGGCGATCGTCGTGACCGGCCTCTTCGCGCAGGGCTGGCTCGCGCTCGGACTCGTGCTCGGGTGGCTGCTGAGCTTCCTGGACACGGTGGACGGCAAGCTGGCCCGCTGCACGCTCACGTCGACCCGCTTCGGCGGGGCCTTCGATCACGCACTGGATCTGGTGCACCCGCCCTTCTGGTGGCTGGCCTTCGCGGCGGGCCTGCCCGGCGGTCTGGAGGAGCACGCGGTCGCCGCCGGGATCACGCTCGGTGGCTATGCGATCGGCCGGATCCTGGAAGGCGCCTTCCTGCTCTGCTTCGGGATCCAGCTCTTCGAGTGGCAACCGTTCGACGCCGCCTTCCGGCAGGTGGTCGCCCGTCGCAACCCGAACCTGCTGTTGCTCAGCCTGGGTGTCGTACTGGGTGCGCCCGCATGGGGCTATGGAGCGCTGGCGGCCTGGACCATGGCCAGCGTCGGCATCGCCGCGACGCGACTCGCGCAGGCACTCTGGTGGGCCCGGCGTGGACGCAGCGTGCGCTCCTGGCTGGCTTCCGCGTAGCAATCGGCGCCGATCCCAGGGGGAGTGGCCGAAATGGCCACCGGGCGTGGCCTAGGCGAGGGGTTCTCCCTTCAGGCTTCAAGCTCTTTCGCCGCAGCGACGATGCCTCCGAACAGACACCCACGCGACGGCCCGCGCAGGCCGAAGGTGCGGAGACAGGGAGGGTCCCCGCCGGGTGGCAGCGGCCTTTCGAGCGGGTACGCTTTTGCGCGCTCCGACAAGGACCCCGCTCATCCCCCCTGCTCCGGGGTCCGGCGCCCGAATTCCGAAGCTCCCAGTCCCGATCCAGCAACGGCCCCGCTGCGACGCGGTCCGTCCGCAAGACGCCAAACCGACTTCGACAGCCCGCGCGCCATCCGCACTGGAGATCAACCCTTGCGTATCGGTCTACTCAGCAACCTTCGTGCAGGACGCAACATCGACAGCGTCTCCGAGGTGCTCCAATTCCTGAAGGGCCACCCGGACGTCGTCACGGTGGAGACGGACAGCGCCAAGGCGGGCCCCGAGGCCCTGGCCGAGTTGGCGCGGCAGGAGGTCGAGCTGCTGGCCGTCAATGGCGGCGACGGCACCCTCTCGCACGTCCTGACGGAGATCCTGGGGCACCGCGCCTTCGAGGACCGGGTGCCGATGGTCGCGCCCCTGCGAGGTGGTCGGACCAATATGAGCGCCCTCGACCTGGGCGCCCACCGGAATCCGGTGAAGGGCATGGCGGACCTGATCGCCGCGGCCCGGGAGGGCACGCTGAAGGAGCGGATCGCCCCGCGTCAGGTCCTGCGGGCCGAGTACGGCACCTCGCGCGAGATCCTCTACGGGATGTTCTTCGGCGGCGGGATGATCTTCAAGGCGATCGAGCTGAACCACCGGCTCTTCAAGCAGGACGCCCGCAGCCAGGGCGTCTTCGGCGCCACCCTGATCACGGCCGGGCTGATTGCCCGCGCCTGCGTGGGGCAGACCGGCGGCATCCTCGAGGCCAACAAGGTCCAGATGATGCTCGACGGCGAGCCCGTCGCGAGCGGCGAGTTCCGCATGATCATCGCCAGCAGCCTGACGCGCCTGTTCGCCGGCATGCGCCCCTTCTGGGGCCGCGGGCCCGGTGGCGTGAAGCTCACGGCGATCACGAGCACCAGCGAACGGATCTCGGCGGCGGCGCCGGGCATCCTGCGCGGCCACCCGCGCCCCTTCGTGAGCGAGGAGTCGGGCTACCTGAGCCGCAACGTCGACTGCGCGGAGATGCGCTTCGACTGCGGCTTCACGGTGGACGGCGAGCTGGTCGGGCCCGAAGCCGGCCTCTCGGTGCGGCTGACGGCGGACGACACGGTCCAGTTCGTCCGCGCCTGAGCGGAGCAGGCCCTCTACACTTCGTTCGTGCACCAGGAGCTCGAAGGCCTCGTCGGGGATGAGCTGTCCCGTCCGGCATCCGCGGGCGCGGAGGCGCTGACCCGGGCGATCCTCGAGCGCCACGGCGACTCGGTTGCCGCCGTCCTCTTCTACGGCTCCTGTCTGCGGCGACAGAGCGACGAAGGCGTCCTCGACTTCTACGTGCTGGTGGACGACTACGGCGCGGCCTACTCGAGCCGCTGGCTGCGCCTGGCGAACCGGCTGGTGCCGCCGAACGTGTTCTTCCTCTCGCTGCCGCGGGGCCCCGAGCGGGGCGGCGACGTCGGCGCCGGGCAGACGGGCCTGCGCTGCAAGTACGCGGTCATCTCTCGCCGCGACTTCGAGCAGGGCGTCAGCGCGGCCAGCCGGCTGCCCTACTTCTGGGCCCGCTTTGCCCAGCCCGCCCGGCTGCTCCACGCCCGGGACGACGACTCCCGACGCTTCGCGGTCCGCTGCTGCGCGCGCTCGGTCGTGACCCTGGTGCGCCGCCTGATGGTCTTCCTACCGGCCGACGGGGACCGGCAGCGCTTCTCACCGGCGGCCCTTTGGCAGGAGGCCTTCCGCAGGACCTACGGCTCCGAGCTGCGGACCGAGTCCGACGAGACGGTCCGCGCCCACTACGAGTCGGAGCCCGACCGCTACAACGCCTGCGCGGGCTTCGCACTCGAGGTCCTCGAGCAGGAGGGCTTCCTGGATTCGCTGGCCAGGCGGGGACCGGCCTTCGAGGTCGGGCTGGCCGCCCGCAAGCGGCGCGCCGCGCGCATCCGCTGGCAGCTCGAGCGCCCGCTCGGCAAGGCACTGGCGCTCGTCCGACTCTTCAAGAACACCACGACCTTCGGCGACTGGGTGCCCTACATCCTGTGGAAGCTCGAGCGCCACACGGGCAAGCCGATCGAGGTGAGCGAGCGACAGCGTCGGCACCCGTTCCTGTTCGGCTGGCCGGTGCTCGCGCGGCTGCTCTGGCAGCGCGACATCTTCTGATGGCTCCGTGTTGACGGTCCCGCAGCGCTGATGGGACCCGAAGCGGAGCCCCGCAGCACGCCCGCTCGACCGCGCTTCGCCGCGTCGTCGACGGCCCTGTACGCCGTCCTGTGGTGGCTGGTCGTCGCACACGGCTGGGGGGGCCTGATCTCCGCCGACCCGGCCTCCTGGCTCCACCATCCCGACCGCTCGGCCGCCCGTATGACGGGACGCGACCTGGAGCTGGCCGAGGCCGTGGAAGCCAGGCGGGGGCCGTTGCGCCCGCTGCTCGACCGGCTCTACGGGAGCCGCGACGAGACCCTCGAACGCGCCATCGACATCCACGACGAGCTGATCGCCTCGGCGGACGACAGCGCGGCGACGCGCCTGCGGCTGGCGATCCTGCTCCGGGCAGCCGAACGGACGGACGAGGCGGAGGCGTTGCTGGCAGGCTCGAGCGAGCGGCTCGAGCCCGCGGCGACCGGATCGCTCCCGGAGCCCTTCCGCGACCTGGCGGAACGCGATCGGGCGCGCGGCGCGGGGGACGGGCTGGCGGCAGCCGCCGCCGAGGCGCGGCTCCTGGCTCGGGGCCAGAGCTGGATGTGGCGATCGCTGGCGATGCAGGGCGTGAATCTGGTTCTGGTGACGATCGGCAGCGGCGTTCTCGTGACC
>JANQSB010000570.1 GCA_028284295.1 Myxococcota bacterium
CCCGAAGGCGCTCGCGTCTTCGCCTGGGCGCCGGGATCGGCCGACAACCCCTACCGGGGTCTGCTGGCGCTCGCGGACGGCTTCGTGGTGACCGGCGACAGCCTGTCGATGCTCACGGAGGTGGCGCGACTGGGCCGGCCCCTGCAGCTGCTGCCCCTGCCCATGGGGCTGCGGGGATCGGTCGATCAGCTGCGTCGCCGACTGGCCCGCTGGCTCTTCTCTCCGGCGCAGGGAGGTGCAGCCAGCCGGGCCCGGGAGGGCTTCGGCCGCGGGCTCCATCGACTGGGCATCCTGGGCCACACGCGGGACTTCACCGCGGTCCACGACCTGCTGCTCGAACGCGGCCTCGCGACCCGGGCAGGCGGCGACTTCGAGGCGCCCCGAGGCGACGCGGGCGACGACCTGCCGCGCGCCGTCGAACGCATCGAGAAGCTCCTCGAGGACCTTCAGGACGCGCCGTCGTAGCCCCAGAGTGGCGACAGGCGCTCGTCGGTCAGAGCGTCGATCTTCTCCACCTCGGCGTCGTCGAAGTAGTCCCGGTAGCCGCCCACCTTGGCGCGCCGCACCTTGTAGGACTGCGGGTTCTTCGGATCCGCGGGCTTCATGCGTCCGCCCTTGAGCCAGCCGCCGCCCTGCTTCTCCATCTTGCGCATGTTCTCGAGCGAGGCGAACTCGACGGCCGCCCGAATCGCGTCGTCGTCGTCCGGTCCGCCGAGGAAGCGGACCAGGCCCCGGAAGACGGTCTCGGGGTCGTCGCGCATGTCCTCGTAGCGGACGATCGTCACGTTTTCGAGCTTCGGCAGCTCCCGCGCCCAGGAATCGAGCAGGTCGAGGATGCGCCGCAGCCCACAGTCGCGCATGGCGAAGTCGTAGATCGAGACGTCTTCGCCCTTCTCGGGAAAGTCGTTCAGGTACATCTTCCCCGGCTTCATCCGATGCAGCCAGTTGAAATACTCGGACACCACCACGTCCTGGGGCTGGCGCACCATCAGGACGATGCGCTTGCCATAGAAGTCGCGCTTCGAGTCGAAGTTGCCCGTGTAGTCCTTCAGGTAGTTGTCGTGGGTGAAGAAGACCTTCGGAACGCGCCGGTCCCGCCGGTGCAGGTTGTCGAAGCCGAGCAGGGCCTCGCCTTCGATTCCGTACACGTGGTGGTAGTAGCCCGAGAGCATCACGCGCAGCCAGGTGCGCCCGCTCTTGCCGGGCGACACCACCACCAGGTCCGCGTCGCGCAGCTTCTGGAACTGGTCACGCCCCCGCATCCAGCGCTCGATGTGGCGGCGACGCGCGACCGGCAGGAAGCGGATGCACAGCGCGACGAGCTGTCGGATGGACTTGTTCCAGACGGTCCGGAGCACGGGACCTCCCGGGGGGATTCAAGACGGCGGGGGAGTTCCCGATGATATCAAAGTGGCTCGCGCGCCCGGATGGCGGGCGGCCATGCCGGGGGTAGACTGCGGCGCGCCATGTGCGGAATCGCCGGACTCCTGCTCCGGTCACCGGATCATCCCGCCGACGCCCTGCGAGACGAGGCGGGCCGGATGGCCGACGCCATCGCGCACCGGGGTCCCGACGCGCGGGGCGTGTGGGCGGATGCCGCATCCGGGGTCGGGCTGGGACATCGGCGGCTCTCGATCCAGGACCTCTCCGACGCCGGCCTCCAGCCCATGCACTCGGCGTGCGGGCGTTACGTCGTCGTCTACAACGGCGAGATCTACAACTTCCTCGCGTTGCGCGCCGAGCTCGAGTCTGCGGGTCGACGCTTCGAAGGGCACTCGGACACCGAGGTCATGCTCGCGGCCATCGTGCAGTGGGGCCTCGAGCCGACTCTCGAACGGCTGCACGGGATGTTCGCGTTCGCGCTGTGGGACCGGCGCGAGCGCGCGCTCTTCCTCGTCCGCGATCGCGTCGGCAAGAAGCCGCTGTACTACGGCTGGTGCGGCAACGCCTTCCTCTTCGGCTCGGAGCTCTCGGCGCTGCGCGCCCATCCGGCCTTCGAGGACGAGATCGACCGGGACGCGCTGGGGCTGCTGCTCCAGTACGGCTGGATCCCGGCACCGCACTCGATCTTCCGCAGCATCCGCAAGCTTCCGGCGGGCTCCCTGCTGCGCGTGACGAGCGAGGACCCGGCCACGCGACTCGAGCCGCAGTGCTGGTGGTCGGCGCCCGAGCGTGCGCGCCGCGCCGCCTCGGAGCCCTTCTCCGGATCCCTGGGCGAGGCTGCCGACGAGCTCGAGCGGCGACTGCGGGATGCCGTTGCGGGGCGGATGATCGCCGACGTGAGCCTCGGCGCCCTGCTCTCGGGCGGCATCGACTCCAGCACCATCGTCGCCCTGATGCAGCAGCAGAGCGAGCGGCCCGTGAAGACCTTCTCCATCGGCTTCCGCGAGCCCGACTACGACGAGGCGCCGTTCGCGCGCGCCGTCGCCGCCCACCTGGGCACCGAGCACAGGGAGCTCTACGTCACGCACCGGGAGACGCGCGAGGTGATTCCGAGCCTGCCGCGGATCTTCGACGAGCCCTTCGCGGACGCGTCCCAGATTCCGACCTGGATCGTGTCCCGGCTGGCGCGGCAGAAGGTCACGGTGGCTCTCGCCGGCGACGCGGGCGACGAGCTCTTCGCCGGCTACAACCGCTACTACCGCTGTCTGGCCGACTGGGAGCGCTACCGGGGCATCCCGCGCGCGCTCCGCGCACCCGCCGCGAGCGGACTGCGAGGCCTGTCGCGCGCGGGCTGGCAACTGCTGGGCGCCACGGCGAGCGACCAGGCCGCGCTCGCGGGCTGGCGCCGCTTCCCCGGCAAGCTCGAGAAGACGGCGCGGGCGATGCCGGCGGCGAGCGTCGCCGACCTCTACGCGCGGACCACGGCGCGCTGCGCGCCCGCCCGCCGCTACGTGCTCGGCGCCCACGAGACCGGGGGCCCCCTCCACGCCGCCGCTCCCCGCGACGCCGTCGACGAGCCGCTGCGCAAGATGATGCTGATCGACTTCTGCGGCTACCTGGCTGACGACATCCTGGTGAAGGTCGACCGCGCCAGCATGTCGGTGGCGCTCGAGGTCCGCGCTCCCTTCCTGGACCACCGGGTCGTGGAGTTCGCCTGGAGCCTGCCCACCGAGCTCTGCGTCGAGGCCGTGCCCGGGAAGCGTCGGGCCCGAGGCAAGCGGGTGCTCCGCGAGCTGCTGGGCCGCCACGTCCCGGAGGCGCTCTTCGAGCGCCGCAAGCAGGGCTTCGGGGTTCCCATCGGAGAGTGGCTGAGGGGCCCGCTACGCGACTGGGCCGGCGACCTGCTCGACCCGACGCGACTGGCCGGCCAGGGGCTCCTCTGTCCCAAAGCGGTCTCCCGGCTGTGGCGGCAGCACCAGGTGGACTGGCGGGACCACGACAACCTGCTCTGGAGCATGCTGATGTTCCAGGCCTGGCTCGACGAGCAGCGCGCGCCGGGACGCGGCACCGCGCCGGATCAGATCGCGGTCTCGCTCGCTTCCGCCTCTTCGTAGCCGAAGCCGGCGCGCAGGTTCTCGCGCACGTAGCGGTCCATCCGGGCCAGCTCCTCGTCGTCGAAGTAGTCGCGATAGCCGCCCACCTTGGCGCGCCGCGACTTGTAGGAGTCGGGGTTGTCCTTGTCGCCCGGCGCGAGCCGACTGCCGCTCTTCCAGAAGTGGTCCTGGGTCTCCATCTTGCGGGTGTTCTCCAGGGTCGCGAACTCGACCGCGCCCTTGACCTGGGACTCGTCGGCCGGGCTGTCCACGAACTCGACGATGCGGCCGAACTCCCGCTCCGGGTGCGCGCGCATCTCCTCGTACTTGACCACCAGGATCTCGGGCACCTCTTCCAGCCCGTCCACCCACTCGTTGAGGAAGTCGACGATGTGGGGCAGACCGATCGAGGGCTCCATGGCGAAGTCGAACATCGAGATGTCCGCACCGTGGGCCGGCGTCTGGTTGAGGACCTTCTTGTGGGGCTTGGTGCGGTGCTTCCACTGGAAGAAGGACGAGGCGGCCACGTCCTGGGGCTTGCGGACCAGCAGCACCACCTTCTTGTGCGCGAAGGCCTTCTTCGAGCGGCCGTCACCCGTGTAGCTGCGCAGGTAGTTGTCGTGGGTGAAGAAGACCTTGGGCGCGCGCGGCTCCATGTCGTAGAAGTTGTCGTAGCCGAGCATGTAGCCTTCGGGAATGCCGTAGCGCAGCTGGAAGTAGCGGGAGAGCATCACCCGCAGCCAGGTGCGCCCGCTCTTGGGATGCGAGACGATCGCGAAGCTCGACCCCTGGAGGCGGCGGAACTCCTCCTTGCCGCGCAGCCAGCGCTCGCCGCGTCGCTTCTGGTCTTCCGAAAGGAAGAAGGCCATCCGCAGACCGCGACGGCTGACGGTCTTCCAGATCCGTCTCAGGACTTTCTCGGGGCTGAGCTTCATGACGTTCCTCAGGCGTCGCCGACGTTCGAGGCGCGGTCGATGTGGAGGTGCTTCGCGGCGCGCGTGGTCAGGCGCTTGAGGCGCAGCGCCACCGCCGCGGTGCGCGACGGGCGCACCCAGGAGAGCTGCACCATGCGCCGCTCGCCCTCGAAGCGGGTGTGGCCGTGGAAGGAGTTCTCGCTGCGCCGAAAGGCCAGCATGGTGCCCAGCAGGGGCGGCACCTCCGCCACGTAGTCCTCGATGTCCGACTTCGAGCGCAGCATGCGCAGGGCGCCGCTCTCGCTGGTCCAGCTCTCGTTGAAGTAGACGAGCATGGTGACGGCCTTGGTCCACGAATCGGTGTGGATGTTGCCGTCGTGGGCCTCGGCGTAGCGCCGCACGGTGACCGAGGTCTCGAGATCGCCGAGATCCATGCCGAACTTCGCGCCCATCTGCTCGGCCATCTCGCGCCCCTGGATCTCGTCCACGAAGGCCTGGAAGGCCGGGCCGTAGGAGAGCTCCTCCAGACGGTAGTTCCGGGGCGTGTCGATCTTCGGGTAGTCGCGCAGCAGCGCGTCCCGGGCCTCGAGCCGGACGAAGTCCGGTACGACCAGGAAGTCGAAGGGATCGTGCTGGACGGTTGCCGCCTCCAGGGCGGCCATGTTCAGGGCACTGGTGCTCACGGTTGGAACCCCCCATTTCTGTCGGCTCTACCGACTCTGCGCCTGGTGCCGACGGCCTCGTCGAGCACGCCGGGCTCGAGGAACCCGCCGCGGCGCCGCATCGTCGCGGGCGGGAGCCCGGCAGGGCGCCTGCCCGCACGCGCGGGACACGAGGACCGGTAGACTATCGGTTTCGCGGGCGAATCGCCCGATCTGGCCGCTTCGGCGTGTTGACGCGGCTCTCTCGATTTCCTACCTGCCGGCCGAGGAAGCGATTCGTGGCGGACCGACGAGACATGATGCGAGACGCACTGCGCGAGGGCCTGGTCCATGGCGTGTGCGCGGTGCTGCCCGCAGAGCGACGGAAGGCGATCGACCGCTGGCTTCGGGGCAGGGAGGAACACCGGAAGCTGCAGGGTGCGGACTACATCCTCATGTCCTGGGCCAAGAGCGGACGAACCTGGCTTCGGCTGATGCTCTCGCGGGTCTACCAGGTACAGCACGGGCTGCCCGAAACCGCCTTCCTCGAATACGACAACCTCAAGCGCATCGTCCCGCAGATCCCCTCGGTCTCCTTCACCCACGGCAACTACCTCCGGAACTACACCGGGGATTGGGAGACCAAGAAGGACTTCTACGACAGCCGCATCCTCTTCCTGGCCCGCGACCCTCGCGACGTGGCCGTCTCGCAGTACTTCCAGTGGCGCTACCGCATGCGGCCGTGGAAGAAGTTCATCAACGACTATCCGCCGCACGGCGCCGAGCTCGAGATCCATGATTTCGTGATGAACCACGATGCGGGTCTCCCCCGGGTGGTCGAGTTCTTCAATCTCTGGGCGCGAGAGCTGCCGAAGGTCCGCGCGGCCCATCTGGTTCGCTACGAGGATCTGCGGGCCCGCACCGAGGAGGTGCTGGGCCCGGTGATGGAGTTCCTGGGTACCCCCGCCAAACCGGAGGAGATCGCCGAGGCCGTCGAGTACACCGCCGTCGAGCGCATGCGGAAGATCGAGAAGTCCGAGAGCTCGGGGGCCAGTGGCAAGCGACTCGTCGCCGGCGACAAGGACAACCCCGACTCCTTCAAGGTGCGTCGTGCGAAGGTCGGCGGCTGGCGGGACTACTTCGACGACGACCAGTGCCGCGCCATCGACGACTATGTGAACGAGAGCCTGGACGAAAGCTACGGCTACCGGTCCGAAGGCTGATCTTCGAGGCCTCCGTGGTCAGGCCGCCTCCTTGGCGGCCCGTTCGATCAGCTCGAAGGCGTCGTGACGCAGGTGATTCTGCTTCATCGCTTCGCGTAGCCGCGCCTCGCTGACCACGCCGGCATCCAGGCACTCGCGCAGCAAGCCGAAGAAGTGCCGCTCCTGGGCCGGGTCGGGATGCGGACGATAGTGACCCAGGTTGCGCAGCCCGAAGAGCTTGCGGCGCGCCTGGCGATACCAGCCCAGGGGCGGGAAGGTGCGCGTCTTCTCCGCCGGCGTGAAGTCGATGGGAAGACCGGACTTCCAGGGCTGCGTGTAGCGCTTCGTGTTGTGCAGCATCTTGGTCGCGGGCGTGAGGTGATCGAGGTCGTTCCACTCGTCCTCGAGGTCCCCGATCGAGCCCTCGGGCTCAAGCAGCAGGCCGATCCAGTCCGTGTAGTCCCGCTTGTCCTCGAACATCTCGTGGAAGCCCTCGGCACAGCGCCAGTGCGTGAGCTTCTCGCAGTCGAGCAGCATCACGCTGCTCGCGCGAATGCCCGCCCGGCCCTTGGCGCCATGGGCCGGGCGACACAGCACCGCCTTCCCCTGCATGTCGCGGGACAGCAGCTCCCACACGTCCCCCACGGCGAAGACGTCGGGGTCGGTCAGCAGGGCGCGACCCTCGTAGCCCATCTCCGCCGGCGGCTGGAAGCGCAGCGGCGTGAACGACTGGAGGTCCTCCATGTGCCAGGGGCGGTGCCCGCCGCTGCGGAGGTAGGACTGTCCCTCCCGCTCCGCCAGGAAGGGATGATCGTCGGTGTGCAGGATGCGGACGTCGAACTCGTCCGCGTGCGCGCTGTTGCGGCGCAGGGCGTACTCCCCGACCAGCGCGCCCAGCATCTGGCGCTCGTTGGTGTGGATGAAGACGCAGGGCTTCACGACGCGCTCCCTCCTCCGGGCTGCGCCGAGCCGTATCCCAGGGTCGGCGACAGCTTCTTGTCGACCAGCTCGTCGAGCTCGGCCGACTGCTCGGGCGTGAAGTAGTCGCGGTAGCCGCCCACCTTGGCGCGGCGCACCTTGCGCGACTCGGGTCGATCGCCTCGGCGGCGGGTCATCCCGCCGCCGCGGAAGAAGCCCTTGCTCTCGAGCTCCCGCAGGTTCTCGAAGGACCCGAAGCGAACCGCCTCGGCGATCTCCTCGTCCGAGAAGGTCTCACCCATGCAGTCGACGATCTTGCGCAACGCGGGCGCCGGCTCGGCGCGCAGCTCCTCGTAGCGGATCAGCACGGCGCGCTGCATGCCGGCCAGGTTCCGCTCCCAGGTGTTGAGGTACTCGATCAGCGAGGGCAACCCGATGTCGCTGTGCCGCACGAAGTCCCACATCTCGATGGTGCGGCGATCGATCGGGTGCTCGATGAAGTGATTGATCAGCTCCTGCTTGGTGGCGGACTGCCGCTGGGTGAACTGGAAGTACCAGGAGACGGCGATGTCGCGGGGGTCGCGAGCCAGGACGACGGCGGGCTTGGCCGCCAGCTCCGGGTCCGGGGAGCGCACGTCGAGGTGCTTGCCGATGATGCCCTCGTAGGAGTAGTAGCCGTTGGTGGCTGCCAGGCGCGGGATTGCGGGGTTGATGCGGGCCAGCTCGTCGGAGCCGATCAGCTGGTTCTGGGCGAGGCCGTGCCGCACCTGGTAGAGGCGCGAGATCATGGCCTTGAGCCAGGTGTTGCCGCTCTTCGGGTGGCCGATGATGAGGAGTCCCGCCTCACGAGCCTTGTCGAGCTCGTGCTGGGCGAGCCAACGCTCGCGGGTCGCCACCCGCAAGGTGGCGATCGTCGGCTCCACCGCCGTACTGCCCCGCGGCTTGCGG
>JANQSB010000626.1 GCA_028284295.1 Myxococcota bacterium
TGCTCGCCGAGGGCCTCGTCGCCGAGGATGTCCCGGACCATCTTGGCCAGCTCGCCACGATCCACGTCGCCGCGGGAGGCCACCCGACGTCGGACCTCCTCGGCGGTCTCGAGGGCGGTCTCGAAGTCGACACCCCGCGCCATCAGCGAGTGGACCATGATCCCGCGCATGAACGGGCGTCGGCCACCGCTGTCCCGCACCCGAACGCGGCCACCGCCGGGCCTGCCCTCGTCGGTATCGCGTTGCTTGGCCACAGAAACGTCACCGTACCCCAGCCACCCGGGCGCCGCGCTGCACATTCGGTCTGGGGCTGCGAAGTGGCCCTCAGGCCGCTCCCTTCGGGGATCGCCCGACCGGAAGGCAGGATCGAGACAATTCGCGCCTGTTTTGGCTTGACTTCACATCGTTCAGGCAGTTTCCTGCCAGCTGGGCGACTCCCCCGGACACATCCGCCCCTCGTCCCCCGAGACAGCCCAGGTCGGGCGAAGAGCCCGCAGGGGATCCCCGGACGCAGGGGACCCGGGATGCGCGCTCTTCGGCCGCTGTAGAGCCACAGGCGAGACAGGACCGAATGAGCCGGAACACGACCACCGCCCGAGACCGACACCGGGACAAGAGCAGCTACTTCCAGACACGGGACGTCGTCGACATCCTCGGGATCTCGCGACGCCAGCTCCAGTACTGGGCACAGACGGACCTGGTGCGACCTTCCGCGGCGACGCCCGGCGGACACCGGCGCTACAGCTTCGCCGACCTCGTCGCCCTGAAGGCAACGAAGCGACTCATCGACGCGGGCGTCTCGGTGCAGCGCATCCGCACGAGCATCCGGTCGCTTCGGGAGCGGCTCCCACAGATCGACCGGCCCCTGTCGGAGCTGGTCCTGGTCGCCACGGGCGACGTCGTGCTCGTCTTCCACGAAGGAGCGGCCTTCGAGGCGGTGTCGGGGCAGGAATGGGTATTCGAGGTCGCGTCCTTCGAACGCGAGCTGAAGGCCTGGCAACGAACGCTCGAAGCACTGCCAGCGGACCGGGCCCGGGGAGTGGCGCGGAGCGTGCCCGGAAGCGGGGCCGCGGACGAGCGGCAAGGCGGGGTGGAATCCGGCTGAGCCGCCGCGACCCCACGCGACGACCGGCAGAAACGGGGGGATCTGCCATGAGAACCATCGCCATCGTCAACCAGAAGGGCGGCTGCGGAAAGACCACCACCACCGTCAATCTCGCCGGAGCGCTCGAGGCCGACGGCCATCGGGTGCTCGTGGTGGATCTCGACCCCCAGGCCCATGCCACCCTCGCGCTCGGGGTCGACCCGGACGAGCTCGACGAGAACCTCTACGAGGTGCTGGCCGAGCCCGGAGGCGAGGCACAGCTTGCCGCGGTGCTCGTCAACGTCTCGGAGCGCATGGACCTCGCTCCTTCGAGCATCGTGCTCTCGGCGCTCGAGCAGAAGCTGGCGGCCGAGCGCCAGGATGCCCGGACCCTGCGCGTGAAGACGGCGCTGGAAGGCCTGGGCGCGGCCTACGACTTCGTCCTCATCGACTGTCCGCCGAACGTCGGCCTGCTCACCTTCAACGCCCTGCGCGCGGCGCAGGAGGTGATCATTCCGCTCGAGGCGAGCTTCTTCGCGATCGACGGCGTGCAGAAGCTGCTCGAGACCATCGGCCTGCTCTCGGACCGGCTCGACAACGACGTGGAGGTTCGCATCCTGCCGACCCTCTACGACGGGCGGACCCGCTACGCGCGCCAGACCCTCGCCGACATCCGCGAGCTCTTCAAGGACCTGTGCTTCGACACCGTGATCCGCATGAACGTCAAGCTGCGCGAGGCGGCCCGGAACGGCGTGCCGATCTCGCGCTACGCGCCTTCGGCGAACGGCGCGCGGGACTACGCGGCCGTCGCCATCGAGGTGGAGGCCTCCCCGCCGCGACAGGCCGACCCGCTGCTGGCGGACGACGAGCTGCCGGAGCTGCGCGAGGTCATGGTGCGCTACGCGGACACCCGGGCGGGCGACGTCCGGATCGCCGGAGACTTCAACGGATGGGTTCCGGACAAGGGCGTGCGCTCGGTCATCGAAGCCGAGAACGGCGAGCGGGTCTGGACGAAGATCCTCCACCTGCCACCGGGCACCTACCAGTACCGCTACGTCGTCGACGGCGAGTGGCGCGAGGACCCGGTCAACGAGAAGACCGCGCCGAGCCCCACCGGACGCGTCAACTCGGTCCTGGTCGTCCGCTAGGGACGAAGCCGCCAGAAGCTTGCTGAAGAACGACGGGGACCCTGCTAGAGGTTCCGGATGCCTCGCGACCTGGCGGACGTGCTGCATCACCTGATCCCGGAAGCGGGTGAGACGCGTGAGACGCGTCCGGCGCCAGAGCCCGTAACCCGGCCGGCCCCGCCCGACGATTCCCGACGCCGCGCCCGGGACACCCGCCTGCTCGCCCTGCCGATCGGCGAGGACGACGTCGTCCGGGCTGCGCTGGCCTGGAACCTGGCGGTGGAAATCACACGCCTGGCCACACCGACGACCGTGGTGGCTCCCGACGGCGGCGATCCCGCCCTGTGGCCCGAAGCGGTGGACAGCCTGGGCACGCGCATCGTCCGCGTGAGCGCTGGCGATCTGGCCGAGCTCGAGCAGGCGGCGACGCGGGCCCGGGCCGCGGCTCGGGACGCCGGGACGGCACACGGGGCCGCGGAACCGGGCATCGTGCTCGTCCAGGTCCCCCCCCGCTGGCTCTGCGGCGGCGGCCCCGGCAGCGGGTTGCTGGAGTGGACCCTGCTGCTCGCCTCCTCCGATCCCCGCGACCTGCTGGAGGCCTACGGGATCGCCAAGCTCGTGAGCCGTCGGCAGCCGGGAGCGCGGATCGGGGTCACCCTGCATGGAGCCCACCGGCGCGGCGAGTCACGCCGGGCGTTCGCGAAGCTGGCCGAGGTGGCGAGCCGCCGGCTGGGCCTCGAGCTCGAGAGCTACGGACAGCTCGTGGACGACCTCCAGGTGTACCGGGCGGTCGTCGATCGACGTCCGATCGGGCTGGTCCAGCCCCAGGGCGCCGCGACGCGCTGCCTGCGCGACGTCGCAGGGCAGCTGCTGGAGCAGTGCGAGGTGTCCGCCCGTGCCTGAGGGGCCGCTCCGCTTCGGGCCCTCCCCGCCCCGGGACCGCATCCGCGAGGCCCTCCGCAGGCCCTACGCGTTCGAGCCACCGCTGCGGATCCTCGCCGAGGACGTGCTCGGGGCGGACTCTCCCATCGACCAGGTGGCGGTGGACGCCGCGGGTCGGATCGTTCTCGTCCTCGTGGGCGAGACGGGAGAGGACGGCGCGCTGCTGACCCGCGGCCTGGCCCAGCGCGGCTGGGTGGCCCCCCGCCTGCGCGACTGGCTGCAGCTGGGGCCGCGGCTCGAGATCTCCGCGTCCGCGCCCGTGGTCGCCCGGCTCCTCTGCCCCGCGTTCTCGCCGGAGACCCGCGCGGCCGCCGAAGCGATCGGCAGCGACGTGGTCGAGCTCTTCGCCTGTCGCGCCGTCCACGATGGAGGCGACTCGGCCGTCGTCCTGCTCGAGCCCCTGAGCGCGCCGGCGAGCCCCGCGAACCCGCCCCGCCCCGACCCGCACACGCCCGCGGCGCCACCCGAAGGCGACGAGCCGGCAGAGTCCGCGTCGGCGCCCGCGGCTTCGTCGCGACCGACCGGTCGCTTCCGGAGCGGCCTCCGGGAGGAGGACCTGGGGCTCAGCGGCGAGGAGATCGCCGAGTTCGACTGAGGGCGGCGGCTGGAGCCACCCGGCGGGGAGCCCGGCGCGACCGGCAACAGTCGCGCCCAAGCCGCCGACCTGCGGCCGGAGTCCGAGCCGGTGGCCCCGTGCGGGGAGCCCGACGCGGTGACGATTTTCGGCACCGGGTGACTTTTTTTGACACTTCGAGCCCCCTCCCGACCACATCCACATCGGGGCACTTCCGTGCTGAGCTGGGCGGGTGTCGAAGCTGGACCTGGGAATTCTGCAGCAGCGCGAGTGGAGAGCAGAGCGAGACAGACACGCAGGCGTTGATGTGAGCGTACGTAGCAGCACGTAGCGGAAGGGGGTGGTCGTCTTGGCGGCCGGGCAGCTGGAACCCGTAGTAGAGCCCGACGAGGTGTTGGTCGAGCGCGTCAAGCTCGGCGACGAGCAGGCGTTCGAGGAGCTTTACGAGCGCTTCTTCAAGCGAGTCTTCCTGTTCGTGGACAAGCGGTTGCGCAACACGGCGGATGCGGAAGAGACCGTCCAGGAAGTCTTCATCAACATCTTCAACTCGATCGCCGGCTACCGGGGCGACGCTCCCTTCGCTGCGTGGGTGTTCGGTGTGACACGCCGGACCATTGCGGGTCGCTTCAAGCGGAAGCGCCATCCGATGGTCCCCCTGCCGGACGACGACCACGAGACGGTCGCGACCGGCTCCTCGAAGGAGCCCTCCCCGCTCGAAGCCTACGAGTGCGGTGAGATGTTGCGCGGCCTCGAGAGCCGACTGGCCAATCGCCTCAGCGACGAGCAGCGACAGCTCTTCCAGCTGCACCACGTGGAAGATCGGCCGATCAGTGAGATCGCTCGCACCCTCCGCAAGAGCGAGAACTCGGTCAAGTCGAACCTGTACCGCGCTCGGAAGGTCCTGCTGGCCCGCTAGGGAAGGTCTGGGGCCCCGCGATCCGGGTCACCCCCTTGCTACGCTGGTCGTGCATGCCGGACCCCGCACCGAGCCCTTCTCTCGACGACTCCGCCGCCTTTCGCGTTCCGTCCGGCGAGTCGCTCTCCCTGCTCGAGCTCCCGACTCCGGAGCTCGAGACCCTCGCCGGCGCCCGGGCGCGCTGCTTCGAGTTCAGCTGTCGGGGCGACCGGGCTCGGCTGGATCTGCTCTGCCCCGATGCAGCGGGTCCCTTCCCCACCCTGCTGGTGCAGCCCCGACCCGAAAGGAATCCGGAGCTGGCCTCCCAACGCGGACTGCGCACCTGGCTCTCGGCCGGGATCGCAGTCGCGTCGCTGACCCTTCCGCTCTTCGGGGGTCGGCGCTCGCCCAAGTTCAGCAGCAAGCTCACGACGGCCATCGAGGCCGCGTCCACCGGGCGCGAGCTCCACGACACGGACCGCATCCTGTGGTCGGAGTTCGCGCGGCAGTCCGTGCTCGAGCTGCGGCGCGCCGTGGACGTCCTGACGGAGAGCTGGGGCGCTGCACCGGGCGCGCTGGTCTTCGCCGGATCGGGGATCGGCGCTGCCGTCGGCGCGGTCTTCTGCGCGCTCGACGAGCGCCCCCGCGCCGCGGCGCTCACCCCCCTCGCGAACGCTCCCGCTCCGCCCGAGCCCGGCCACTACCTCGAGCGGATCGCACCCCGCGCGCTCCACGCCCTCGAGGGCGACGACCCGGAGCTGTTGGACGCCTGCTGGCCGCTTCTCTCTCCGGAGTGCAGCTGACGGCGTCTCTCCGGAGTGCAGCTGACGGCGTCTCTCCGGAGTGCAGCGGAACGAGGCGCGGCTCGCGCTCAGCCCAGCGATTCGATCCGGGCCAGCACGCGGTCGCGTTCCTCGGCCATGCGCTCGGGCGTGTCCGCCTCGAGGTTCAGCCGGAGCACCGGCTCGGTGTTCGACGGGCGCAGGTTGAACCACCAGTCGTCGTAGCGGACCAGCAGGCCGTCGAGCTTCGAGACGACGGGCGCGTCGCGATGCTCTTCCTCGATCGCGCCGAGCACGCGGTCGACGTCCCCGACCCGGTTGTTGATCTCGCCGCTGGCCGCGTAGCGGCGCAGGGGCGCGATGATGCGGGACAGGGGCTTGCCCTCGCGCGCCAGCACGTCGAGCAGTGCCACGAAGCCCGCGATGGCGTCGTCGGCCACCAGGGTCTCGGAGAAGCGGAAGTAGAGATGACCCGACAGCTCGCCCGCGAAGAGCGCACCCGTCTCGCGCATCTGCGCCTTCACGAAGGAGTGGCCGACCCGACAGATGTCCGAGCGACCGCCAGCCCGCTCCACCTCCTCGGCGACGGCGCGGCTGGATCGCAGGTCGTAGAGGACCAGCCCACCGGGCTCGCGCTCGAGCTGGTAGCGCGCGAGCACCGCCGTCATCAGGTCGGACGCCACCGGCTCGCCGTTCTCGTCGACGAACACCACGCGGTCGCCGTCCCCATCGAAGGCGACTCCGAAGTCGGCGCCTGTCCGCTTCACCGCGGCCTGGAGGTCTGCCAGGTTCTCCAGCTTGAGCGGATCGGCCTCGTGGTTGGGAAAGGTCCCGTCCGGCTCGAAGTAGAGTCGCTCGACCTCCAGGGGCAGCTTCTCGAGCAGGGGCTCGAGCCCGACCGACGCCATCCCGTTGCCGCAGTCGATCGCCACCTTCAGCTCGGGACGACCCGGGGCGACCTTCAGCACGTGCTCGACGTACTCCGCCACCAGTTCCAGCTCGCGCACTCCGCCGCGCTCCGCCGCAGGCTCCGCCGACTCCAGCGAGGCGAGGCCCGCCTCGATCTCGCGCAGACCCGAGGCCTCTCCCACCGGAATCGCGTGCTCGCGACAGACCTTCATGCCGTTGTACTGACCGGGGTTGTGGGAGGCCGTCAGCATGATGCCCGCACCCGCACCGAGACGATCGACCGCGAAGTAGAGCATGGGCGTCGTCACGAGGCCCAGGTCCACCACGTCGACACCTTCGTCGCGAATGCCGCGGGTCAGTGCTTCGGCCAGCTCGGGCGAGTGCGAACGGGCGTCGCGGCCGACCACGATCTCCCGAGCGCCCAGGAAGCGCGCCGCGGAGCGACCGATCCCGTGTGCGAGCTCGGCGTTCAGCTGGTCGGGAACGGTGCCCCGGATGTCGTAGGCCTTGAAGATCGTCATGGCCGCGAGCTTAGCCTCTGCTGCCTGCGCGACACGCGCGGCGCGCTCGCTTGAAATGTCCGGCCGTCGAAGGCACCCTTTGGGCCTCCTCCGACGAGGAAGGGGTTCCCCGAATGTTCGGACTCGGCGCCACCGAGCTTGCCATCATCCTGGTCATCGTCGTCGTCCTCTTCGGGGCGCGACGGCTGCCGGAGATCGGATCGGGCGTGGGCAAGGCCATCAAGAACTTCCGCGCCGGGATGTCGAGCGAGATCGACGTGACCCCGGGTCCCGAAGAGGGCGCAGACGCGCCCCGGAAGCCCGACGAGCTCAACGAGGGTCAGTCCGCCTCTACGGCGCAGACTCCGGAGCGGCAGAAGTCGGAGTCCTGAGCAGGGGCTCGAGCGCTTCTGCGTCCGCCGTCGCCTCGGGGTCGTCCAGCGGGCTCTCCTGGCCTCCGAGACCCGGCTCGACGGGCGCGAGCGTGTCGAGGGGCGCCTGGACGGCGGCATGCGCGGGGCCCGACGCGATGCGCGCGTTGGATTCCTGCTCGATGACGAAGCCCGTGGCGGCATCGGGAATCCCGTCGAAGAAGGCCTGGAAGGCGACTCCCTGGCCCGGCTCGAGTCGGGTTCCGGACAGTCTCGCGACGGCGTCGCGCTGGGCCGCGGCCAGCTCTTCCGGAGTCAGCTCGCGCAGCTGGCTCTCGCGGATCGGCACGCCGAACGGAGCCGCCGGGAACTCGAGCCGTTGTCCGGTCGGCGACAGCAGCACGACCCGCAGGCCCTGCCCGGGGAGGCGCGCCACGTCGGAGGGGTTC
>JANQSB010000653.1 GCA_028284295.1 Myxococcota bacterium
GAGCGTTGCGCGGCGGATGCACACGCCCTGCAGGTCCTGCCCTGCACTCCCCTTGCCCCGGACTCCTCTTGCCGATCAGCGCCAGACCGCGCGATCCTCCCGGAATGGTGCGCAGACGGGCGGAGCGGGACACGGCGTCCGAGATCTCGGAGGCCCTCGCCTCCGCGGACGACGATCGCTTCCGGGCCCTGGCCGACCACGCGACGGAGCTGGTCGCCGAGTTCGACAAGAACGGCCGCTACCTCTACGCCAGCCCCAGCTACCGGACCCTGCTCGGGATCGAGCCGACCGACCTGATCGGGACCTTCCCCACCGAGCTGATCCATCCCGACGACTGGCACAACTCCCTCGACCGCTTCAACGACGCGGTCGGCGCGATGGGCGAGTCCAACTCCATCCATCGGCTGCGGCACGCGGACGGCAGCTGGCGCTGGTTCGACAACAGCGGGCGCGCCTACCGGACCGCCCATGGCGAGATGCGCTTCGTCTCGCTGGGCCGGGACGTCACCGAGCAGCGCCACGCCGAGCAGATCCTGTCGCGGCGGCTCGCCGCCGAGCAGCAGCTTCTCGAGCTCTCCCGGAACCTGCTCTCGATGGACGCACGACAGCTCAGCGATGCCCTGGAAGAGTCCCTGGCGGTGGCCGGCGGGCTGGCGGAGGCCGACCGGGCGCTGCTGGTGGCCCTGCACGAGTCGCCCGACGAGGGCTTCGACGTCCACGAGTGGCGTCCGACCGAGTCGAAGGAGCTGCAGCTCGAGGCCCTTCCCTGGCTGCTGCGCCAGATCCGCTCCGGGCGCCTGGTCGATTGCGAGCGGCTCTCCGAGCTGCCCCCGCCCGCGGAGGAGGACCGCCGGATGCTCGCGGCGCATGGGCTCGAGAGCCTGCTGGGGATTCCGCTGCGCGCGGGCGCGAACCAGATCGGCATGCTCGTCTTCGCGGCCGCAGGCGCGCCCCGCGCCTGGACGATCGAGGACATCACGCTGCTCTCGCTGTGCGCGGACATCTTCGCCAGCTCGGTCGACCGCCTGAGGCGCGAGACCGCACTCGACGACAGCCGCATCCAGCTCATCCAGGCCCAGAAGATGGAGGCGGTGGGACGGGTCGCCGGCGGCATCGCGCACGACTTCAACAACCTCCTGATGGTGATCGGAGGCTTCAGCGCCAGCCTCGGCGACGAGCTGCCAGAGGGCCACCCCGGCCGCAGCGACGCCCTCGAGATCGAGCAGGCGGTCTCGAAGGCCTCGAAGCTGACCGAGCAGCTGCTCACCCTGAGCCGGCGCCAGCTCGTCGCGACCCAACGCGTCGATCTGAACGTGACCCTCGAAGGACTGCGCGAGATCGTCAGCCGCCTGTTGGGCGAGGACCTGAGCCTGCGTCTCGAGATCGACACCGAGCTCTCTCCGGTCGAGGTCGACCCCGGCCAGTTCGAGCAGGCGGTCGTGAACCTGGCGATGAACGCCCGCAATGCCATGCGCAGCGGCGGCACGCTGGTGATCTCCACGCGCGGCCGCCGGGTCGACGTCGCCGAGGCGACCCGCATCGGGCTCCCCGGTCCGGGCGAGTACGCGATCCTGACGGTCCGTGACGACGGCTGCGGAATGAGCGACGCCATCCAGGCGCGCGTCTTCGAGCCCTTCTTCACGACGCGCGAGCCCGGCGAGGGAACCGGGCTCGGACTCTCGATCGTCTACGGACTGGTTCGTCAGTGGAACGGCGCCATCACGCTCTGGAGCCAGCCCGACCAGGGCACCACCCTTCGCATCTACCTGCCGGCGGTCTCCGGCGCCGCAGAGCCCGCCGCGCCGCCACCGCCGGTCCAGGTGGTCCGGGGCTCCGAGACGATCCTGCTCGCCGAGGACGAGGCCCCGGTGCGGCGGCTGCTCCGGCGGGTCCTCTCCGAGGCCGGCTACCAGGTGGTGGAGGCGCGAGACGGGGTCGACGCCCTCGGGGTCGCAGAGGCCCACCCCAGCCCGATCCACGCGCTGGTCACCGACGTCGTGATGCCGCGCATGGGAGGGGTGGCGCTGGCGCGTCGCCTGCGCGAGCAGCAGCCGGGCCTGCCGGTGCTCTTCGTCTCCGGCCACCCGCTCGACCGGACCGCCGAACGAACCCGCGACGTGATCCTGGGGAGCTTCCTCCAGAAGCCCTGCAGCCCCCGGGACCTGCTCGCCAAGGTGCGCGAGACCCTGGACGCCGCCGTCCCCTGACCCGGCCGTCTCCCCGCGGGCGCGAAGTCCGGCTGACACGACGGGATCCGGCAGACCACACATCTGCTCACGCCCCGCCCGTCGCCTCCGGAGTCCCCCGCTGATGCCCGCATTGCGTCCCCAGTCTGCACGACCGCGAACCTCCGCCCGAGGGATCCTGCTGACGGCCCTCGTGGTGGTCGTGGGCTTCGCCCCGCCGGGCCAGAGCGACGACTCGGACGTCCTCGTCTACGGGACCGAGGGCAACCGACTGCGCCGCTACGACGCCGACACGATCGGCACGGCGCGCCTGACCGAAGAGGTCCTGATCGAGCGCGCGAGCGCCGGCGAGTTCGGCAGCCCGTCCGGCCCCGGACGCGACGTCAACGGGCAGATCTGCCCCTTCCCCGACGGCAGCGGGCGCTTCATCGCGGGAGAGGACACCGGCCAGCCGAACCCGCGCGCGGGCTGGGGGATCTTCGATGCGGAGGGGCGGCAGATCGGCAAGCTGACGGCCACCTACCAGATCGCCAGTGCCGAGCCCTTCGGCTGCGCGTTCGATCCGGACACGGGCGTCCTGTTCACGACCTCGGTCGGCGAGCAGGGCTTCAACACGAACTCCGGCCAGCTCATCATGTGGTTCCCGCCGCTCGCGGGCTTCCCCGGCGCCCCGGGCGACTACCCCGACGCGGATCCGACCAGCACCAACTTCTGCAAGCTCGCCGTCGACCTCGGGACCGCCGGCAGCGTCCTCGTCGACCCCGACGGACGCGTGCTGGTGGCGCAGACGAGCGGCCTGATGGTCGATCGCTTCAACCCGCCCTTCCCCACCGGCCCCGATGCGGCGGGTGGCTGCGGGGCGGTCGACGCCCAGGGATCTCCGCTGGTCGACGACTCGATCACCGAGCGGGACGCCGGGGAGGTCCCGTTTCGCGAGGAGAACCTCCTCGAGGTCGGCGGACTGATGCTGACGCCGGCGGGCCTCGCGGTGTCGCCGGCCGGGACCCTGTACGTCAGCAGCGTGCTCACGGGTGTCATCAACGAGTACGACCTCGAGACCGGCGCCCTGATCCGCCAGCTGATCGACTACGCGGGCCCGGTCACCCTGCCCACCCCGTACGGCAGTCCGCAGGGAATCGCCGTGGGACCGGACGGCACCGTCTACTACGCGGACCTCGACCTGCAGGGCGACCTCACCGACCCCTCGACGATCCGTCCCGGCCCCGACGGCCGCGTGCGACGGATCCGCTTCGACTCGGGCGGCGACCCGCTGCTCCCCGAGATCGTTCGGGACGGTCTGTCCTTCCCCGACGGCGTGGCCATCTTCCCCGGCGATCTCCAGCAGACCGAGTGGCTGAGCTTCGCGGGCGGGCCCGAGCGGCGCTTCGACGCGAAGGACGAGTCGATCATCACGGCGGCCAACGTCGCCGACCTGCAGATCCGCTGGCAGATCCCCACCGACAAGGTCATCACCATGTCGCCCAGCGTGGCCGCGGTCGACATCCCGGGCGAGGGGCTGACCCAGGTCGTGTACTTCCAGGCGTGGAACCTCCTGATCTACGCCGCGCGACTCTCGGACGGCAGCATCCTGTGGACCTACGAGACCGAGGACCAGCCGGGGTCCTCCTTCCCGAGCACCGCGTCCATCCACGTCGAGAAGCTCGACAACCGGGACCGGGTCTTCGTGGGCCAGGGCCACAACATGTACTCGCTCGACGCGGCGACCGGTGAGGAGATCTGGCGCTTCACGACCGGCACGGGCTGCGGCTACGACGTCGGGAACCCACCGGGCCTGTGTGGCTTCGGGGGCGAGCGCAACCAGATCGAGTCCTCGGCGATCGTCGCCGACGGCCGGGTCTTCTTCGGTATGGATGTGAACGACGTCCCGACGGGCAAGGGCGGCTTCTACGCGCTCGACGCCCTGACCGGCTCGCTGGCCTGGTTCTTCGATCTCGAGAGCGGCCAGACCTGCCGACCCGACCCGGGCGACGACATCCGCCGCTACGACCCCTACCACTCCGAGGAAGAGCTCGGACTGCCCGCCGGCTTCTTCGCGTCCCGAAGTGGCTGCGACCACCCGCGCACGACCAACGGCTGCGGGAACGTCTGGTCCTCCCCGGCCTGGGACGCCGACAGCGGGGCCCTCTTCGTGGCATCGAGCAACTGCGACACCCCCATCGATCCCGCGACGGGCGATCCCGAGGAGATGCCTCCCTTCGACGAGGCGATCATCTCGTTGACGACCGACGGGGACGTCCGCTGGGTGTGGCGACCCCGCGAGTTCGACAACGACGACCTCGCCTTCGGGGGCGTCCCCAACCTGTTCTCGATCGTGGTGGACGTTGCCGGCAACCCCACGGAGATCCCCGTCGTCGGGGTCGGCAACAAGGACGGCACCTACTACGTGCTCGATCGCGATGGCCGGAACCTGCAGACGGGGGCAGCCTGGGACGATCTCCCCGAGAGCCATCTCCCGGCCGACCTGCCGTACTGGCAGACGAACCTGGTCGACGGCGGCGACATCGGCGGCATCATCGCGACCGCTGCGGTCGACCCCGAGAACCGCCGCATCCATGTCAGCACGGCGGCAGGCGAGAGCGGCGTCAACTCGCCGCCCTCCCCCCCGCAGCTGCCGACCATCCACGCCATCGACATGGATACCGGTGCCGTGCTGTGGCAGAACCTCGGCGAGGTCCC
>JANQSB010000658.1 GCA_028284295.1 Myxococcota bacterium
ATCCAGGACGGCAACCTCGAGGAGGACGACCCGCCCCCCGAGTCGGGGACCCTGCAGGAGCCCTTCTCGGAGATGCGCGACGCCATGCAGGGATCGGGCGATCTCTTCGGGATCGCCGACTCGGAGATGGACGCGGGGCGGAGCGTGGTGGCCGCCAGCGGGACGGCACGCTTCGAGGCGCCGTGCTGCGACTTTCCGCCCTCCTCGGGAAACGCCGAAGGGAGGGCGCTCGCGGTCATGCGCGTCACCGACCTCGTGCTCAGTGGTCCGGGCCCCGAAGTCGAGACGAGCGTCAGCCTCGTCTTCGACGGCACCCTCACGCAGATCTCCTCGAACCGGGTGGACGGACTCTCGGTCTCCACGATGACGAGCCGGGCCTTCGCGAATCTCGGAGGCAGCATCTGCAACGGCGAGGAGTACCTCGGCTTCAAGGGAAACCGCACCTACACCCTCCTCGATCAGAGCCCCGAAGGGGACCCGCTCTTCGTCGACACGCCGAGTGGCGTGATGATCGACGTCCCGCTGGACGGAGTGACCGAGATCGTCGTGGGACCCTTCACTCTTCCGACGGGAGTCCCGCTCCAGCTCGAGTTGTGGCTGGAGACCTTCGTCCTGGCGAACGGAAACGGCGGCAACGCCCGGACCACGGCCGACTTCGTCCTCTCTCTCGGCGCCCTCGCGGACGGCTCGGTCTTCGACCTTCCCCCCGGATACACGGCGAACTCGCCCACGGCGGGGATCGTCGCGAACCAGGTCCCCGAGCCTTCCGCGACCGGCCTGGCATCGATCGCGATCCTCGCGGTCCTCAGGCTGGCGCGCCGGAGGCGCCGGCACGCCATGGGCGCGCCGCGCCGATAGCCACGGATCACGGCCCGAGTGCCGCGGCGAAGCCGACGACCTCGCTCGCGAGCTTCTCCGGAGCATCCAGGTGCACGTGGTGGCCGGATCCCGCTATCTCGACGAAGCGCGAGCTCGCGAGCCGCGCGCCGAGCTTCCTTCCCGCCTCGCTGGGGATCGACTCGTCTCCCGCGCCGTGTACCTGGAGGACCGGAATCCGGACCTGCTCGTAGGCACCCAGCAGGCGCAGCCCGTCGATGGTGTACTGACGTCGCACGAAGACCAGGAAGGCGGCGCGGGTACCGCGGATCCGGTAGGTGGCCTCCATCCACTCGCGATGCCGGTCGCGGTCCGGGAAGGTGACCGCCAGGGTCGGCCGACGTGACGCCCAGATCTCGCCGACGCCGGGAATCAGCGGCAGCAGCTGGGCCGGGTCCATCGCCACGCCGTGCCCCACGAACACGGCGCCCCGGAAGCGCTCCGGATGCTGCGCCGCCAGCAGCGCCGCCACCGCGCCGCCCGCGGAGTGCCCGAGGACGACGGCGCGCTCGACCGAAAGGGCGTCGAGCACGTCGACGGCCTGGCGCGCCCAGAGGGCGAGACCGAAGCCGAGCCCGTGACTGCGATCGCTGAGCCCGAATCCATAGGCGTCGAATGCGACGACACGGTGGTTCGCCGCGAGGAGATCCGCGAAGCCCTCCTGCCACTCGGCGATGCCGCTCCCCGACCCGTGGACGAGCAGGATGGGCTCGCCCTCCCCGACATCGAGGACGTGAACCCGCCCGGACCGGGTGGAGAGAAACGATGCGCCCGGGCCCCGGGGTCCTCCGGCCGCCGCGAGTGTCTCCGGCTCGACCCGGCGCATCCACAGCTTCCCGATCGCGAAGAGCCCCAGGAGAAGGGCGACGAGGAGGCACAGTGCGACACCGACCGTGGCCGCGATCCTCATGCGAAGTGATGCCCTCCTGTCTCGTGGACAGACGATAGATCCCGACGGACCGGTCCGAGGGTCGGCGGATCGGCGCCGGGTACGAGGCCGGACGCTGCCTGCTCCGCGGGCGCCCGCCCGGGCGCCGAGTCCCCATATGGGCCTGGCTCGGCACATTCGGGTCCTTCCTGCCCCGGATTCGCGGGCGGTACGCGGCTTGCACGACTTCGGCGCCAGGGAGGCCGATCGGTCCGTCGTGCGGGACAAGTTGAAGGTGCTTCTGGTCGACGAACACGCCGACCGTGCGAGGTCCCTCGCGCAGACGCTCGAGCAGGCCGGCTGCCAGGTCGTGGCCCAGCTGGTCGGCCCGGTCGACCTGCACGCGGCGCTGCGGGCCAGCCAGCCCGACCTCGTGATCGTGGACATGGACTCGCCGGATCGGGACATCCTCGAGGACATGCGACGCATCCACGCCGAGCGCCCCCGGCCGATCGTCATGTTCGTCGAGCAGGAGGACTCGGACAGCATCCGCTCCGCGGTCCGCGCCGGCGTCGCCGCCTACGTCGTGAAGGGCGCCAACCCGGAGCGCATCCGCCCCATCCTGGAGGTCGCGTGTGCGCGTTTCGAGGAGTACCAGGCGCTGCGCAGCGAGCTCGACAAGGTGCGGACCACCCTGGCCGACCGCAAGAGCGTCGACCGGGCGAAGGGCATCCTGATGGAGAAGCGCGGCATGTCCGAGGAGGAGGCCTTCCGGACCCTGCGCAGCATGGCGATGGACCAGGGCAAGCGGCTCGGGGAGGTGGCACGGCACGTCATCTCGGCGGCCGACCTGATCTGACAGGCGGAGCGATGGGACCCGAAGCAAGAGATCGACAGCGAAACGACGCCAGCGCAGAGCCGCGGCTCGGCGGCCCGGTGGAGAAGGCGAGCCTGCGGATCGGCTTCGTTCCGCTCTCGGACTGTGCGCCCATCGTGATCGCCAAGGAGCGCGGCTTCTTCCGCCAGGAAGGGCTCGAGGTACGGCTCTCGCGAGAGGTGTCCTGGGCCAGCGTCCGCGACAAGGTGGCCGCCGGGGCCCTCGACGCGGCACAGATGCTGGCCCCCATGCCGCTCGCCGCAACTCTCGGGATCGGCGGGATCTCGATGCCCATGTGCACCGGCCTGTGCCTCGACCTGGGCGGCAACGCGATCACCCTGTCCCGGGCCCTCTATGAACGGATCGCAGCGGTCGCTCCCGCTTCGCTGGCGGAGCGTCCCCGTCGGGCCAACGCCCTCAAGGCACTGATCGACGAGGACCGCGCGGCAGGCCGTCCACCGCTTCGCTTCGGCATCGTGTTCCCGGCCAGCGGCCACGACCTCGAGCTTCGCTACTGGCTCGCGTCGGCGGGGATCGACCCGGACCGGGACGTGGAGCTGCGTGTCGTCCCGCCGCCGCTCATGGTGGCCCGGCTCCTGGACGGGAGCCTCGACGGCTACTGCGTCGGCGAGCCGTGGAACACCCTGGCGCGGGCGCACGGGGCCGGTCACACGATCGTCACCAAACAGGAGCTGTGGGGCCATTCGCCGGAGAAGGTGCTCGGGGTGTCCCAGGAGTGGCTGGATGCCCACCCGAACACCCATCAGGCACTGCTCCGCGCGCTGCTCCGGGCGGGTCGGTGGATCGACGCGCCGGAACGACGGCAGGAGGTGGCCCACGTGATCGCCGGAGAGAGCTTCGTCGGCGCCCCGGTGGAGGTGGTGAGCGTGTCGCTCACCGAGGGACTCTCGGGAGAGCCCGCGTCGGAAGGCGACCCCAGCTTCCACGTCTTCCATCGGAGCGCCGCGGCGCATCCCTGGAAGTCCCACGGCCTGTGGATCCTGAGCCAGATGCTCCGGTGGGGCTTCATCGAGAAGCCCATCCACCTGCGCAGCGTGGTGGACGCCGTCTACCGACCGGAGCTCCACCGACTGGCCGCAGGAGAGGTGGGCCTGCCGGCTCCCGAGTGCGACGAGAAGCTCGAAGGGAGCCACGACGGCCCCTGGATCCTCGAAGCCGCCAGTGCACCCATCGCCATGGGAAGCGATCGATTCTTCGACGGCCGCCGTTTCGACCCGGACGACGTCATCGCCTACCTCGAAGGCTTCCCCGTCTCGTCGATGCGAGTGCGCATCGACGAGCTGTTCGAGCTGAATCGGCGCTGAGCCTGTGCCGCGATGGGCGCACCTGCCTGCGCACTGAGCAGGTGCGGGTGAAGTCCTGGGCAACGCCAGCGGGCGGAGGGACCTTTCCGGCGCGCGTCGGCGCTCCGAGCTGGCACGACTCTTGAACTACGCGTTGCCAGGCCGGGAAGACCGGGTCGGGCATTCGCAACGGAGCGCATCGCCCCGAACCGTCGGCAAGAGTCGGTCGGCAAGACGCAAGACGAGACCAGGAGAGAAGGACAATGGCGTCCGCTCGTCGGGAGACGAGTCGGCGCCATTCGTGTTTTCAGGGGACGGAAGCTCCCTGAGTCGGGGGAAGAAGAAGGTGACATCCATCCACTCGTGGCTCGCTGCGCTCGGCACGGCCCTCGCCGTCCTCGCAGGCCCGGCCTCCGCCGACATGCTCGATCTGGAGAAGGACGAGCTGAAGTTCGGCTTCATCAAGCTGACCGATTGCGCAGCGCTCGTGATCGCCAAGGAGCTCGGGTACTTCGAAGAGGAGGGCCTCTTCGTCACCCTCGAGGCCCAGGCGAACTGGAAGATCCTGCTCGACCGCGTCATCAGCGGTGAGCTCGACGGCGCGCACATGCTGGCCGGCCAGCCCATCGGCGCCACCATCGGCATCGGCACCCAGGCCGACGTGATCACGCCCTTCAGCATGGACCTGAACGGGAACGGGATCACCGTCTCGAACGAGATCTGGGATCAGATGAAGTCCAACGACTCGTCCCTCCAGACGGGCAAGCCGGCCCATCCGATCCGCGCCGACGCGCTCCGCCCCGTCGTCGAGGAGTACAAGGAGCTGGGCACGCCCCTGCGGATGGGCATGGTGTTCCCGGTCTCCACGCACAACTACGAGCTGCGCTACTGGCTGGCCGCCGCGGGCATCAGCCCCGGCTACTACACGCCGACGGACACCACCGGCACGACCGACGCCGACGTGCTGCTCTCGGTCACACCGCCACCGCAGATGCCCGCGACCCTCGATCAGGGGACCATCCAGGGCTACTGCGTGGGAGAGCCCTGGAACCAGCAGGCCGTCTTCAAGGGCATCGGCGT
>JANQSB010000659.1 GCA_028284295.1 Myxococcota bacterium
CGACGCGCGCCTGCAGTACGCGAACGCCGCCCCGGCCGTGATGCTGGCCAAGGGCGAGTCGCTGGTCATCGACTTCTACGCCGTCTGGCGCCTGGCGGACGCCCACGCCTTCCGCCGCAGCTACCCGCGCGGCTTCGCGGAGGCCGAGCAACGGATCCTCGAGACGGTGGTCTCGCGGGTGCGGGAGCAGGTGGGCCAGTCGACCCGGGCCGAGCTGCTCGCCCGCTCGGACGTGATCGCCACCCTGGACGACGCGAGCGAGCTGTCGCTCGGGGAAACGGGGATCGACGTGGTCGACGTGCGTCTGAATCGCATCGAGCTGCCGCGCGCCGCCGAGCCCGCCGCCTATGAACAGATGCGCGAGCAGCGGCGCGCCATCTCCCGGGAGCTTCGCGCCGTCGGCAGTCGTCGCGCGCGGGAGATCCGGGCGAACGCCGAGCGCGAGGCCGCACTCACCCTGGCCGAGGCGCAGTCCCAGGCCGAGGTCACCCGGGGTGAGGGCGACGCCGAGTCCGCACGCATCTACGCCCAGGCCCACGGTCGCAACCCGGAGTTCTACGCCTTCGTGCGCAGCCTGCAGGCCTATCGGGAGACCCTCAAGGGAAAGACCACGATGGTGCTGCCCCCGGACCACGAGTTCTTCCGCTTCCTCGATCCGAACGGCGCCCCCGGGCGCTAGGACACCCGGGCGCGTCGTCTCTCAGGCAGGCATCTCGAACAGTCGCCACCCGCCGAAGGCGAAGAAGCCCGCGAGCAGGGCCCAGGGGGTGGACGCCGGGGGAAGGAGTCCGCTCACCGTGAGGGTCTCGGCCAGGGTTCGCAGACCGAAGAAGCAGGTCACCGTCGCGATGCCGTAGAGCGCGGGGAGCGTCATGCCGCGTCCCGCCCCGCGCTCGACCCGCGCACCGAGCGGGATGGCGACGAGCACGAAGAGCAGCACCGCGAAGGGCTCGGCCAGCCGGGCATGCAGCAGGGCGCGCGGCCGTTCCGAGCGTCGACCCTCCTCACCCTCCCGCGCGATCACCTCCGTGAGCTCGCGGACCGACAGCGCCCCGAGGTCGGCGCCCATGAGCGCCACGCCCGTGTGCTCGGCGAGATCGAGGGTGACCGGACCCTCGTGGTCCTCGATGCGGGGCGCACCCGCTCGGTCCGACGGGTCGAAGCGGTGTACCCGCGGTGCCTCGAAACGGAAGACGTCGTCCTCGTCGAGCGTCGCGCTGGGAGCCTGGATGCGCCGGAGAAGGCGGCCTCGCGCGTCGAGCTCGAAGATCTGGACTCCCCGCAGGGTGCTCGTCGCCCGGTCCGCATGCCCGATGTTGTATATCGTGCGTCCGCGCTGGTACCAGAAGGAGCCTTCGCGGAAGCGGATCGACTCGGCTTCGGCCTCGGCGTCGCGTTGGTTCCAGCCCCGCGTGGCATCGAGGACCCAGGTTTCGTTGAGCAGGAAGGCGCAGGCGGTCAGGACGCCGCCGGTCGCGAGGAGGGGGGCAGCGATTCGTCGGGGGGAGAGGCCGCCCGCCTTCGCGGCCAGCAGCTCGAGCCATCGGGCAGCGGTCCCGAAGGTGAAGTAGGCGGCACCGAAGGCGGCGATGGGGATGACGTCACGCAGATAGTAGGCGGGAACACGAAGCAGCAGGTACTCGGTGACGTCCGCGAGCCCGCCTCCTCCCCGGAGCATGTCCCCGAGGTTGAGCATCATCTCGACGATGACGAGGGTGATGGTCGAGACGATCAGGAACGCGGCGAAGTAGCCCAGGAAGCGTGCGACCAGATGGCGCGTGAGGATGCGCACGAGGCGAGCGTAGCACGAGGGGGTGCGGGACTTTGGAAGCCGTTCGCGGCACGGCCGCGCTGAAGCGCGAGCTTCGCAGGCCGGTTCTCACGATCGGGAACTTCGACGGACTTCACGTCGGGCACCGCGCGATCATGAAGACCGTTCTGGGTCGGGCGCGCGACCTCGGGGGCGAGGCGGTGGTCTACACCTTCGACCCCCACCCGCGGAAGGTGTTGCGACCCGAGAGCGCGCCGCAGCTGTTGACGACGCTGGACCAGAAGCTCGAGCTGCTCGAAGAGATGGGGATCGACGTGGCGATCGTCGAGCCCTTCGACCGCGAGTTCGCAGAGCTCGACCCGCAGGCCTTCGTTCGCGAGTACATCCATCGCCGCATCCGGCCGATGGAGGTCTACGTGGGCTACGACTTCCACTTCGGGCGCGATCGGGAAGGATCGATGCGTCTGCTCACCGAGACGGGGCCGCGCCTCGGCTTCTCGGTGACCATCTTTCCCGAGGTCACGATCGACGGTCGCGACGTGAACTCCACGCGGATTCGCGAGCTGATCGGGCAGGGCGAGGTGGCGGAGGCGGGCCGCCTCCTGGGGCGTCCCTTCCGGGTGCGCGGCCGGGTGGTCGAGGGACAGCGGCGGGGACGGACCCTGGGCTTTCCGACGGCGAACCTCGAGCCGCACAACGAAGTGATGCCCGAGGCCGGCGTCTACGCCGGATGGACCCGCTTCGTGGACGACGGCGACCCGGCGCGCGGTCGCGAGATCCCGACGGTGACCAATGTCGGTCAACGTCCCACCTTCGAGGACGGCCGGGGATTCGTGGCGGAGGCCCACCTCATCGACTTCTCGGGCGACGTCTACGGTCGCTCGATCGAGCTGAGCTTCGAGCGTCGTCTGCGCCGCGAGCGCCGCTTCGACGGTCCCGACGCGCTGCGGGAGCAGATCCAGCGCGACGTCGTCGAAGCCCGACGCTGGCTCGAGTCGCGGTGAGCGGATCCCTCGAAGGCGGTGATCGCCCCGACCCGGTCGAGGAGGTCGCGCTCGGTGCGGCCCCCGGCGCCACCGATCCGAAGAGCCCCAGCGCCGGCTGGCGCGACTGGCGGGTCCTCCTGGGTCTCGCGATCACGGTGGCGGCCTTCGCCTTCGCGTTGCGCGGGATCCCCATCGCTCAGGTCGTGGACGCGCTGGCGGACGCGGACCTGTGGATCCTCTACGGCATCTCGATCCCCTCCTACCTGTGCGCGGTGTGGTTTCGGGGGTTGCGCTGGCGCCACCTGACCAACCCCATCGCGCCGATCGCGCCGGGGCTGCTCGCGCGCGGAGTCGCCATCGGCTTCATGGTGAACAACCTGGTTCCGCTGCGGATCGGCGAGGTGGTTCGCGCCTGGTACGTCTCGAAGGAGAGCGGCGTGAAGGCGTCCGCGCTCTTCGGCACGGTGGTGCTCGAGCGCGTGATCGACGTCGTGGCGGTGGTCCTGATGGCGGCCGCGAGTCTGCTGCTGGCCGGAGCGGGCTCCGAGGAGCGGCGCTTCCTCGCCCAGGGCGCCCTCCTGCTGCTGCCGGCGGGTATCGTGCCGCTCGTGGTGCTGATCCTGTTGCGGGTCGCCCCGGATGCCATGCTGCGCCTCGCCGGGGTCTTCCTGCGCCCCTTTCCGGAGCGCTTCGCGCGCGGCGTCGACGAGCTGATGCGCAGCTTCATCCAGGGCCTGGGGGCGCTCTCGGGGGGCAGCCATCTCTTCTGGATCGGCTTCCATACCGCCACGATCTGGCTGATCTGCTCCATGTTGCCGGTGCTGGCGGGCTTCCTCGCTCTGGACATCGACCTCGGCTCGGCGTTCGAGATGGTCGTCGTGTCCTACGTGTCCCTGGCGGCCGTCGGCGTGGCGGTCGCGATCCCGTCGGCGCCCGGCTTCTTCGGGACCTACCAGCTGGCCTTCAAGACGGTGCTGGTGCAGTTCGGCGTGGCCTCCGCGACGGCCTTCGCCATCGGCCTGCTGGTCTGGTTCGTGTTCTGGTCGACCCTCACGGTGGCGGGCCTGGTGGTGATGCGGGCGGGGGGAACCCGCCTCTCCGACCTGACGCGCGGGGCCGCCGAGAGCGACTCCGGTACCGCCGGACAGACCGACTGAAAACGTCGCTGAATCGGTAGCTTGGGGCGGAAGCTGCGGGTTCCCGAGGCGTCCCCGACCGGGTAAAGATCCCCCGTCGGCAGGCCGATATCTGGTCGAGATTGCGAGGCTTTTTCGCTCTCGGCCGGGCCGCCCCGCGCGCCGCGTCCGGGAGCCGTGTGGGGGGGAACCCTTGAACGAGCGCATCGGCGAGCTCCTCGTTCGCGAGAATCTCTTGTCTGCCGAGCAGCTGCAGCAGGCGCGCAGCGAGGCTCAGGCCAAGGGTGCGCGTCTCGGCGCGCAGATCACCAAGCTCGGTCTGCTCGAAGAAGCCGAGCTGACCGAGTTCGTCGCCAAGCAGTACGGCGTCCCCTCGATCGACCTCGACGAGTTCGACGTCGATCCCGAGGTCGTCGCCCTGGTCCCGGAGGACGTGGCGCTCAAGCACAACGTGGTGCCCGTCAACCGCGCCGGCTCCACCCTGATCCTGGCGACCGCCGACCCGTCCAACATCTACGCGCTCGACGACATCAAGTTCCTCACCGGGTACAACATCCAGGCGGTGGTGGCCTCGGAAGAGGCGATCAAGCGCGGCATCGAGAAGTACTACGAGCAGACCAGTGATCTCGACGACGTCATGGCGTCGTTCGACGACTCGGACATCGACTTCGTCTCCGAGGAAGACGACATCACGGCCGCCGAGCTGGCGGGCGCGGCCGAGGATGCGCCGGTCGTCAAGCTCGTCAACCTGATCCTCACCGATGCGATCAAGAAGACCGCTTCGGACATCCACATCGAGCCCTACGAGAAGAGCTTCCGGGTCCGCTACCGGATCGACGGCGTCCTCTACGAGGTCATGAAGCCGCCGATGAAGCTCAAGAACGCGCTCACCTCACGCATCAAGATCATGTCCGAGCTGGACATCGCCGAGCGCCGCCTGCCGCAGGACGGGCGCATCAAGCTGAAGCTGGGACGGGGCCGCGAGATGGACTTCCGCGTCTCGGTGCTGCCGACCCTCTTCGGCGAGAAGATCGTCCTGCGCCTGCTCGACAAGTCGAACCTGCAGCTCGACATGACCAAGCTGGGCTTCGAGCAGCCTCAGCTCGACACCTTCAAGGACTGCATCCACCGCCCCTACGGCATGGTGCTCGTCACCGGCCCGACGGGTTCGGGTAAGACGACCACCCTGTACTCCGCGCTGTCGGAGCTGAACGGGGTGGGCGAGAACCTGTCCACCGCCGAGGACCCGGTGGAATTCAACCTCGGCGGCATCAACCAGGTGCAGATGCACGAGGACATCGGCCTCAACTTCGCGGCGGCCCTGCGCTCCTTCCTGCGTCAGGACCCCGACATCATCATGGTCGGTGAGATCCGGGACTTCGAGACCGCGGAGATCGCGGTCAAGGCCGCGCTCACCGGACACATGGTGCTCTCCACCCTGCACACCAACGACGCGCCGTCGACGGTCAACCGCCTGCTCAACATGGGCATCGAGCCCTTCCTGGTGGCGTCGTCGGTCAACTGCATCGTCGCCCAGCGCCTGGGACGCCGCATCTGCAGCGAGTGCGTCGAGGACGACCCCACGATCACCGTGGAAGAGCTGGTCGCCGCGGGCATGTCCGAGGAGGAGGCGAAGGCCGTGAAGCCCGTGAAGGGCGCTGGCTGCAGCGTGTGTTCGGACACCGGATTCAAGGGCCGCGTCGCCATCTACGAGGTGATGGAGCTCACGGAAGAGATCAAGGACTTCGTCTTGAATGGCGCCTCCACCGTGGAGATCAAACGCGAGGCCATTCGCGGCGGAATGACCACCCTGCGCCGGAGCGCCCTGAACAAGCTCGCCGAGGGAATCACGACCCTCAGCGAGGTGTTCCGGGTCTCGGCGGCGGACAACGAGTAGAGGCGGGAAGGCACCTTCAATGGCCAACATGCACCAGCTGCTCAAGGCGATGATCGAGAAGGGCGCGAGCGACCTTCACGTCACCACCGGGTCGGCGCCCCAGCTCCGGATCGACGGCAAGCTGCATCCCCTGAAGATGCCGCCGATGTCGCCGCAGGAGACCAAGCAGCTCTGCTACTCGGTCCTGACCGACGCGCAGAAGCACCGCTTCGAGGAGACGAACGAGCTCGACCTCTCCTTCAGCGTGCAGAAGCTCTCCCGCTTCCGCGGCAACATCTTCGTGCAGCGGGGCAACGTGGCCGGCGCCTTTCGGGCCATCCCCTTCAAGATCCTCAGCTTCGAGGAGCTGAACCTGCCGCCGGTCGTCTCCGACCTGGCCCGCAAGCCGCGCGGCCTGGTCCTGGTGACGGGTCCGACGGGCTCGGGCAAGTCCACCACGCTGGCCTCGATCATCGACCGCATCAACACCGATCGGAACGAGCACATCGTGACCATCGAGGATCCGATCGAGTACCTGCATCCCCACAAGGGCTGCCTGGTCAACCAGCGCGAGGTCGGGGCCGACACCCAGACCTTCAAGAACGCGCTGAAGTACATCCTTCGCCAGGACCCGGACGTGGTCCTGATCGGCGAGCTTCGCGATCTGGAGACCATCGAGGCCGCCCTGACGGTGGCCGAGACCGGTCACCTGGCCTTCGCGACCCTCCACACCAACTCGGCGGTCCAGACCATCAACCGCATCGTGGACGTCTTTCCGCCCTATCAGCAGTCCCAGATCCGGCAGCAGCTCTCCTTCGTCCTCGAAGGCGTGATGTGCCAGACCCTGATGCCCCGGGCCAACGGCCCCGGTCGGGTGCTGGCCCTCGAGTGCATGGTGCCCAACCAGGCGATCCGGAACCTGATGCGCGAGGACAAGATCCACCAGCTCTACTCGGCGATGCAGGTCGGACAGTCCAAGTTCGGCATGCAGACGATGAACCAGTCCCTGGCGGGCCTGGTCCAGCGACGCCTCGTAACCATGGACGACGCAATCAATCGCAGCCCCGACGTCGACGAGCTCAAGACGCTCGTGACCCAGGGTCCGAAGACCACGGCGTAAGGGGAGGGGACCCGATGCCCATCTACAACTGGCAGGGCCGGACGCGGGACGGCGCCAAGAAGAAGGGCGCTCTCGAAGCGGCCAACGAGGCCGCGGTCACCGCACAGCTGCGTTCGCAGGGGATCCTGCCGACCAAGGTCAAGCTGAAGCCCAAGGACGTGGAGGAGATCTTCACCTTCCTGCAGAAGCGGGTGAAGACCAAGGACCTCGTCATCTTCACGCGACAGTTCGCCGTGATGATCGACGCGGGTCTGCCCCTGGTGCAGTGTCTGCAGATCCTGGGCGACCAGAGCGAGAACCCGACCCTGGCCCGGACCATCCGGGAGGTGCGGAACGAGGTCGAGGCGGGTGCGACCTTCGCGGAGTCCCTGGCGAAGCACCCCAAGATCTTCGACGACCTCTACGTCAACCTGGTCGCGGCGGGCGAGGTCGGCGGTATTCTCGACACCATCCTGAACCGCCTGGCCATCCAGCTGGAGAAGTCGGACAAGCTGGCCCGCCAGTTCAAGGGCGCCATGATCTACCCGATCACGGTGAGCACGATCGCCGTCGGCGTCGTCGTCCTGCTGCTCGTCAAGGTGATCCCGGTCTTCGAGAAGATGTTCGCGGACTTCGGTGGGTCGCTGCCGGGGCCGACCCAGACGGTGATCGACCTGTCGAACTGGATGCAGGCGAACGTGCTGTACTGCATCGCGGGCGTGATCGCCGTGATCGTCGTGCACTCGCAGGCACGGGCCCGCAGCGTGGCCTATCGCTACCAGACCGACAAGCTGAAGCTCATGCTCCCGCTCTTCGGGAACATCATCAAGAAGGTCGCGGTGGCCCGCTTCACGCGTACCCTGGGCACCATGATCGCGTCCGGCGTTCCGATCCTCGACGCGCTCGACATCGTGTCGAAGACCGCCGGCAACATGATCATCGAGGAGGAGCTCCAGGAGACGCGGGCGTCGATCTCCGAGGGCAAGACCATCGCCGAGCCCCTGATGAACTCGAAGGTGTTCCCGGGGATGATGGTGCAGATGATCGCGGTCGGTGAGGAGACCGGAAACATGGAGGTGATGCTGAACAAGATCGCCGACTTCTACGACGACGAAGTCGACGTGGCGGTGGCCGCACTCACCTCGATGCTCGAGCCGGTCCTGATGGTGTTCATGGGCGGTGCGATCGGGTCGATCCTGATCGCCATGTACCTGCCGATCTTCACCATCGCCGACACCATCGGCTGATCAGCAGAAGCGACGCGTCGTGACGGGGAGCGAGGGGCTCCGCGATCGCAGTCGAGTCACCGGGGAGCGGTCCTCTCCGGGGCTCGGCGACCGCGCCCGCCGGCAGGCCGAGCAGCTGCTGCTGGGTCGACTGATCCTCACCGGGGTCAGCTTCGGCATCGCGGCCGTCCTGCAGGCGCCCAACGGCGAGATGTCCGAGGGCGCGATGACGGGCCTCTTCTGGACCGTGGCGCTCGCCTTCGGCGCGACGGCCATCTCGGCGACCCTGGTCCGCCGCCTCCGCTCGCTCAACCGCTTCGCGACGGTTCAGATCGGCCTGGACGTGGCGATCGTGACCTCGCTCGTGCACTTCTCGGGCGGCTACGGCTCGCTCTTCGTCTTCCTCTACGTCGTCGTCACCGTCTACGGTGCCCTGCTCTTCGAGCGCTGGGGCGCCTTCGGCGCGGCCACCCTCAGCGCCGTGGGCTACGGAGCGGTGTTGTGGTTCGCGGGCGAGGGACTGTCCTGGGATTCGGGTGTGGTGACCTGGGGAGTCCACGTGGGAGCGCTCTTCCTGGTGGGTGCCCTCGCCAGCGTGTTGTCCCGGGAGCTCCACCGTACGGGCGAGGCCCTCGATCGCCGCACCGACGACCTGATCCGGCTGCGCAACCTGCACGAGCGCACGGTCGAGAGCATCATGAGCGGACTGGCGACCAGCGACCGTCGCGGCTGCGTGACCTCCTTCAACCCCGAAGCGGAGCAGATCACGGGGATTCCCGCCGTCGAGGCGATCGGTCGCCGACTCGACGACCTGATCCCGGGGGCGGCCGAGGTGCTGGACGACTCTCACTCGGAGAAGGAGGCTTCCGGGCCGCACCGGGTACGCATGCGATACACGGACCGGGCGGGTCGGGACCTGCACCTCGGGCTCGCGGGCTCGATCCTCTGGGACGAGGACCACGCGGAGGCGGGCCACGTGCTGATCTTCCAGGACGTCAGCGAGGTGGTGGAGATGGAGCGCCAGCTGCGACGCTCCGAGCGGCTGGCCGCGGTCGGCGAGCTGGCCGCCAAGATGGCCCACGAGATCCGCAATCCGCTGGCCGCGATCTCCGGGTCCGTCGAGGTGCTGCGGGCCGGACTCCGGGAGGACGAGACCCAGCCCGAGCACGACCGGCTGATGGGGATCGTGGTGCGCGAGGCGCACCGGCTGGGCGACCTGATCCAGGACTTCCTCCAGTACGCGCGGCCGAAGCCGCCGAGCCGCAAGTCCATCGCGGTGGCGGCCCTGATCGAGGAGGTGGTGAGCCTCTTCGAGTCCTCGCTGCCCGAGTCCGTCGAGCTCGCCTTCGAGCCCGGCGTCGAGCCACACGGCCCGCTGGTGGCCCGGGCCGATCCGGACCAGCTTCGCCAGCTGGTCTGGAACCTCCTCGTGAACGCCGTCCAGGCGATGCCCGAAGGCGGGCGGCTGGCGGTGTCCCTCCGGCCCCTTCGACCCGAGCCCCCTCAAGCACGTCCCGCAGCGGGCCGAAACGGAGAGAGGGGGGAAGCCCGCAGCCCTGCGCCGTGGGTCGAGATCGCCGTGGCGGACACGGGTGTCGGAATCCCCAGCGAAGTCCAGGATCAGATCTTCGAGCCCTTCTTCACCACCAAGAAGGGAGGCTCGGGCTTGGGGTTGGCCACGGTGCACCGGATCGTCGAGAGCCACGCGGGCACGCTGCAGCTGGAGAGCACGCCGGGGGAGGGCACCGTGTTCCGCGTCGGGCTCCCGCCCTCGTCCGCTCCGGATCCCGAGGAGGCCGGCTCGTGAGCGAAGCACGCATCCTGGTCGTCGACGACGAGCGCAGCATGCAGGAGTTCCTCGAGATCTTCCTGCGCCGCGAGGGGTTCGACGTCGCCACCGCCGGCGACGTCGACAGTGCGCTGGTTGCGATCGACTCCGACGACTACGACCTCGTCATCACGGACATCCAGATGCCGGGTCGGACGGGCCTGGACCTGCTGCGCGAGATCCGTCAGCGCAGCAACGACACCGTCGTCCTGATGATCACCGCCTTCGCGAGCACGGACACGGCCATCTCCGCGATGAAGGAAGGCGCCTACGACTACATCACCAAGCCCTTCAAGGTCGAGGAGATTCGCCACGTCATCGAGAAAGCGCTGGAGAAGAAGCTCCTCTCCCGCGAGAACCGACGTCTGCGCAGCGAGCTCCGATCGCAGCAGCGACATCGGACCATCATCGGTGGAAGCCCGCCCATCCAGCGCATCTTCGACCTGATCGGCCAGGTCGCGCAGACCCGCACCAACGTCCTGATCTCGGGTGAGAGCGGGACCGGCAAGGAGCTCGTGGCGCGAGACATCCACACCCAGAGCGAGCGCAGCGACAAGCCCTTCGTGGCGGTGAACTGCGGCGCGATTCCGGAGAACCTGCTCGAGTCCGAGCTCTTCGGCTACGTGAAGGGCGCCTTCACCGGTGCGGTCCAGAACAAGGAGGGCCTCTTCGAGGCCGCCGACGGCGGCACCCTCTTCCTGGACGAGATCGGCGAGCTCTCGCATCCGCTCCAGGTGAAGCTGCTCCGGGTGATCCAGGAGCGGACCATCCGCCGCGTGGGCGGGACCAGCGACCAGGCCGTGGACGTGCGGATCGTCTCCGCCACGAACCGGAACCTCTCCGACGAGGTGTCCGCGGGTCGCTTCCGCGAAGACCTCTACTACCGCCTCAACGTCATCCAGATCGCGGTGCCGCCGCTGCGGGAACGCCGCAGCGACATCCCGCTGCTGGTCACCCACTTCATGCAGAAGTTCTCCGAGGAGCTCGGGCGTCCGGTTCGCAGCGTCAGCGACGGCGTCATGGGGAAGCTGATGGCGTACGACTTTCCCGGGAACGTTCGCGAGCTCGAGAACCTGGTGGAGCGCGCGGTCGCGCTCTCGCGAGACGAGCACATCGGCGTCGACGCCCTGCCGCCGGGTCTCTCGGAGCGGGCGCGTCCCGGAGCTCCCCAGATTCCCGCCGAGGGCATCGACCTCGACCAGGTCCTGGCCGACTACGAGCGCTCGCTCCTGACCCAGGGGCTCGAGCAGGCCGGGGGCGTCAAGAAGCGCGCCGCGCAGCTCCTGGGCGTCTCGTTCCGCTCCTTCCGCTATCGCCTCGAGAAGCTCGGACTCGACGACGACCCGAACGAGTCCTAGCCCCGGTGGACCGGGCGCGCGGAAGGGGGGTCCAGGCGGAGGTCCTGGTGAGCCTCGCGCTCGCCATGACCACGGCGGTCGCGCTCCTGGCCGCCTTCTTCCTGCAGGCCCACGCCAATCACCTGGAGCGGCTCGCGCCGGCCCTCGGACGGGCGCTCGCCGCGGAGGCGGACCGGGCGCCGCTCGGGATCACCGAGACGGTGGGCAGTGCCACCTGGTTCCGTGTCGTGCCCGGGGTCGAGCCGCTGCCACACGCGATCACTGGCGAAGTCCTGGACCGGGCCGGGCGGGACCTCGCCGACGACGCCCGGACGACCGGGAAGCCGCTGCTGCAGCGCGGCTGGCCGTGGCAACCCATCCGCTTCGCGACGCCCGTCGCGGGCGCGACACCGGGGGTGGTGGCCGTCGCCGTGCTGCCGCCCTCGATGGACGGCTGGGTGCTGGTCGGCCTGCTCGCCGTGGACGGGCTGGTCTTCGCCTGGCTGGGCGGCTACCTGCTGCGCCGGCGGGTGGTCTCGCCCCTGCGCGAGCTGGCGCGGGTGGCCCGCGAGATCGAGGACGACGGTCCCGGTCCCCGCGTGGCCGTCGAGGGCGTGCGCGAGACGGTCGAGGTCGGAGAGGCGCTGAGCGACATGAGCGAAGGACTCGCGCGCCGCAGCGCCGAGCTGGAGAAGGCGGTCGCCGAGCTGCGCCAGGCGAACTCGACCCTGCGTCGCGCCCAGGACGGCCTGGACCGCTCCGAGCGGCTGGCTTCCGTGGGGCGTCTGGCGGCCGGCGTCGCCCACGAGGTCGGCAATCCCATGGGTGCGGTCCTCGCGTTCCTCGACCTGGTGGGCCGCGACGAGGGGCTCTCGGAGAAGTCGCGAGGCTATCTGGAGCGTGCCCTCGAGCAGTGCCAGCGGGTGAGGCGCATCCTGGGGCAGCTGCTGGACTTCTCGCGTCCTCCGCGCCCGACGCCTGCGGAGTTCGATCTGCGCGAGGCGGCGGAACAGGCGGTCGCGCTCGTCGCGGCCCAGAGGCGCTACGACGGAATCTCGTTCGAGGTCGACTGCGAGCCGGGAGCCGATCCTTCGGACGCGCCGGCGACGGTCCGGGTGATCGCCGACGAGAGCGTGGTGGCCCAGATCCTGCTGAACCTCGTCCTGAATGCCGCGGACGCGGTCGCGAGGCTGGAGGAACCGCAGGTTCGACTGACCGTCGCCTCGCGCACCGAGGCGGGTGGCGTCGTCTGTGCGGTCGAGGACAACGGGCCCGGGGTCGAGCTCGAGGACCGTCGTCGCGTCTTCGATCCCTTCTTCACCACCAAGGCGCCCGGGGAGGGGACCGGTCTGGGCCTGGCCACCGCCCTGCGGCTGGCCGAGGAGATGGGGGGCAGCCTGGAATGCCAACGCCCCCGGCAGCTGCCGGGGGCGTGCTTCGTACTCTCGCTCCCGGCCGCCGGAGCAGCCGGCCCGACTACTGGGGCATGAGCTCCACGGTGAGACGGGTCGCCTCGATCCCCTTCCCGCCCGCCTTGCCGGAGTAGACCACCAGCACCGGGTGCATGCCCGGCTCGGGGATCTGCGCGAACGAGATCCGCTTCTCGTCGCCGTCGTAGATCCGGGTGTCCTCGGTCACCTTCACCAGCGTGTCCTCGAGCTGCAGGGTCATGTTGGCGAGGTCCTTGGAGACGAGGATCTCCTTGCCGCTGGCCGAGCCGGCCCAGGCCGGCGCCGCCAGCAGGAGGATCGTGAAGGCGGCGAGGGCGGCGAGTGCGATTCGGCGTCCCCGGCCTCGCGAGTCGTTCGGGATGGGAGTCTGCATCTTGGGTTCTCCTGGTCCGCCCCCGGCCGGAACCGGCCGGGGGCGCTGGGGTTTGCTTCCTGGTGCTCTCGCGCCTAGAGCTCTCGCCAGTAGAACTGTCCGATGCCGCCACCCCCGTCGGGCAGGGGGCAGTCGTTCGGCCAGTTCGGGCAGGGGCAGTCCGGTCCGGGGCAGTCCGGCGTGCCGTCCCCGTTCAGGTCACCCGAGCCCGGGACGACCACCTCGCCGTCCTGGTTGTTGATGATGACCTTGTTGGGGTTCGGCTCGGTCGAGCTGCCCGTGTACCCGCCGCTGCTGATGGTGATCTGGGGCGAGGTCGGCATGCCCGAGCCCAGGTCGACGCTCACCGAGGACACCCCGCCGCTGCCCGGCTCCACGAAGACGCCCTCGCCGCAGTACACCTTGTAGGCGTACAGCTTCGCGAGTCCGCTCGAGATGCAGGGGTTGTTGCTGATAGTGGGCACGTAGGAGGCCGCGAGCACCGTGAAGGAGAAGATGTCGGTCTCCGTGACGAACTTCTCGGCCTCGTCGCCGACGAAGTAGAAGCCGTCGTAGGACGCGATGTCCGCGCAGCCGGTGTAGGAGGGCAGCTCCCTCAGGTCCGTCTCGGTCTTGACCACCGTCGAGCCCCCCTTGTCCAGCGGGTCCTTGTCGAGGATCGAGTAGAGGCGGTTGTTCTCGAGGGTGGTGCCGGCGAGGCCCGGATCGCGGATGTTCATCCGCTCGCCGGTGCCGACCACGAGCCACAGGTTTCCGTTCTTCAGCGTCGCGCTGGGCGTGTAGTACATGCTCTTGTAGTAGGTCTTGGCCGGGGGGCCCGCCGAGTAGTAGGTGGGCGCCGAGAAGACCTTGCGGAAGGGCCAGTTCGGCTGGGCGACCGAGCCGCCACCGTTGATCGGATCCTGTCCGATGGTGCCGATCACCCACTTCCAGACGTTTCCGCCCAGGTCCGTCATGTAGATGACGTCCGCGTAGCCGTCGAAGTCGAGGTCGAAGACCGCGGGCGAGGCCGGCATCGCGTAGTGCATGGCCTGCTCGGGATTCGTCGACGAGTACACGAAGGTCGACGGATCCGTGGACGAGCTGGTGCCGGATGGATCGAACTTCTTCTCCGCCAGCACCTGACCCGTCTTGAGGTCGAGGATCACGATGCCGCGGCCCTCGGTGGCCTCCACGTCGTAGGAGGCATCGTCGTTCGGGTCGCTCTCGGGCGCGTAGCCCAGGCCGAACACCGCCACCCAGCGGTCGTAGCCGGGCGTGCTGGCGTTGGGCGTACTGACGCTGGGATTGACCTTGATCTTGACCACGACCGGCTGCGACCAGGTCTGGCCCATGTAGTCGACGATGCCGCCCGTGGCGTCCTCGCGCGGGAACTCCCACAGGTAGCAGGGGTACATGCCGCCGCTGGCCGGGGAGGGGCAGGTGATCGAGGACGGGTCCGTGATGTCGAGGGCGTAGTAGCTGTTGCCCCCCTGGCGCAGACCGCCCATGGCGATGGTGCGCCAGCCCTGCCAGCCCGTGCCGTCCTTCGGCCCGTTCACCGAGGAGGAGCCGTAGAACCAGACGTCTGCCACGGTGGCCGATCCGTCGACGCCGTAGAAGCTGCGCCCGTTGGCGTCGATCGGGATCTTGCGGGCGATCTGGCGCGTCGAGTAGGGCATGAAGCCGGCGATCTCGGCGCCGGTGCCCTGGTCGTAGGCGGGCGGCGTGTTGCCGCTCTGCCAGGTCCCGGCGTCGAAGAGGCGCAGGAAGCCGTCGTTGGCGCCCGCGACGATCACGCGCTTGCGGTGCTCGTAGTACTTCGCGAAGGCGACGTAGTCGAGGTCCCGCTGGAAGGAAGACGGTCCCGGCACCACGACCGGATCCGAGTGGAAGATGTCCCCGAGCTTCCAGCGCCGCTCGTCGCAGCCCGCACCGGTGGAGCCGAGCTCGCAGCCGCGCAGGTTGTCGACCACGACGGTGCGCAGCTCGTCGGCGTCGGTGGGCGGCGTGTAGCCGGCGTAGACGTAGTCGGAGATGTTCGCCGCCGTCAGGTCCAGGTGCGCCGGGGTGATGTTGGAGCTGTCGAAGAGGGTCAGCTGGCTGACGCCCGCGGTCCCGGTCAGGGTGCTGGTCACGAGCTTCCGCGAGCCCGGGGTGCGGTTGTCGAGCTCCTCGCCGGCGTCCCAGTAGGGGACGGCGGTGGTCTTGAAGGAGCCCGCCACGCAGGTGGTCGGAGCGCCCGGGTCGTTCAGCGCGCAGTTGTCGTTGGAATCGAGGATCGCGCCGGCTGCGGTGATCTGCCAGGACCGGAGGTGACCCTCCCAATAGCCACTGTCGTTGCCCGGAATGAAGAGGCTGGTGTAGAACTGACCGCCCTGGGAAGTCCGGGTAGCCGGCACCGTGGCCGCCGTGAAGGCCTGGCTCTTGCGCACGATGTCGCTCAGGGTCTCCGAGATGGCGTCGGCCAGGGCCGCGGCGTTGTTGCTGGTGTGGAACTGGCCGTTGCCGACGTTGGCGGTCAGCTGCAGCAGGCTGTTGGCCGCGTCGCCCGTGGTGAAGCCCACCGTGTAGGTGTCGATGAACTGGTCGACGCCGTTGTGCGGGTCCATGTCGGGTCGGAAGTCGTTGTCCTGCATGTACTTCGCGATGTCGTCGAGGAACCAGGCGCACTCCAGGCTCGAGCCGTAGATGCACTCGGGTGCGGAGGTCGGGTACTCGTTCTGGCCGTCGACGTTGTAGTCGCCGATCAGGGTGTTGAAGTTGCTGAAGCCGAAGTCGGTGCTGCCGCCGTTGGCGTCGAAGTCGTCGCGGGTGGGCTCGCCGTCGGTGATGATGACGACGAAGTTCTTCTGGCAGGCGTGCTGGACCGGGCTGTCGGGCACCGTGGGCGAGCCCGAGCTGCTGTAGGGGCCGTTGTTGGTGGTGCGGTAGACGTACTCGGGGAAGGTCACGCCCCCGTTGGCCGGTCGGTCGCCGGCCGTGCGGCTCATGAAGTAGGTGTAGATCTGGAACAGGGTCTCGCCGAGCGGCGTGTAGGTCTCGCCGGCGAGGTCGTCGATCGCGTCCTCGAGGTGATCGGCGTGGCTCTGGGTGGTGCCGTTCAAGGAGTAGACGTTGGGATTGCCGGCGTCGTCCAGATAGTCGTTGGAGGGGACGACGATGTAGCCGCCGTTGGGGTCGCTGGCGTCGCGGAACTGGGCCAGGCCGAAGCGGACCCGGCCGCTGGTGTTCACCTCGCAGATGACCTCCTTGAGGATCTGCTTGGCGGCCGTCACGCGCGAGCGGCGATAGAGGTTGTAGCTGCCGCCGCCGATGCAGGCCGAGTAGTTGCCGTTGTTGGTGGCGCGGATCTCCGAGATGTAGGGGGTGGCGGCGGCACTGTAGAGCCAGTTCAGATAGCGCCCGAGGTACCAGGTGTCCTCGCCCGTCGCCTGCACCTCCGGGTCGACGAAGATCTCGCGGCCGCTCGAGACGCAGTTCGACGAGCTGATGCTGTGGGTGCCCGAGCGGAAGCTCGTGTCCGAAGAGCCGCTCGGGTAGGAGTCGCTGCTCGACGAGTTGACGTAGTAGGTGCGGGTGTCGCTCCAGTAGCGGCAGGCCGGCGTCGCGCTGGGGTCGAAGGCCGGGTGCCAGACGGCGTGGAGCATCGAGAGGGAGTTGTCCATCACGAGCATCACGTTGGGCGCGACCACCGTGGAGAAGAGCACGGTGTCGTCCGCTCGGGCGGCGCGCGGGCTCGCGAAGGCCAGCAGGGCGGCCGCGACGAGGGCGATGCGAGAGGCGGTGGGGAAGTTCATGGCGTTCTCCTGGGTCCTGCCGGCGGCTCGTTTCCGCGGGCAGGGAAGGGGATCGCAAGCCGCGTGCCCATCGGCTTGTCTAGCCGTAAGCATCGGAAAAACGGGCACTTTCCTGAAACGAACGATGCGGCCCCGGGGCTCCCGGGACCGCATCGTTTTGCGGAGTACGAAGTTTCTTGCGGTCTCAGTAGCCGCGCGCCGCCGGGGCCGGCTGGCCGGGCTGGACGCCCACCGTGAGCTCGAAGGTGAAGGTGCTGCCCTCGCCGCGGCCGTCCTTGACCCCCACCTCGACGGGGTGGACGCCCGCCTGGGTCGAGGTCGGCGTCCAGGTCAGCACCCCGGTGATGGCATCCATGCGCATGCCGGTCGGACCCTTCTCCAGGAAGAAGCGGAGGTTGCGGTCGCCGTCGGGGTCCTTCGCCACGAAGGTGTAGGTGAACTTGCCGTCTTCGGCGCGACTGGCGGGCAGCTGCGTGATCATGGGCGGCGAGTTCCCGAGCATCAGCACGGGGCTGTGCTCCTCGCGACTCTGGCTGCGGCCGTCGGAGGCGACGACGGTCACCTGGATCTTGTCGCCCCGCCTGAGTCCCGTGGTGTCGAAGCTTCGCTCCCGACCATTCTCGTCGCCGTTGACCGTCCAGCTGTAGCGGAAGCGGAGCGAGTCGTTGTCGGGGTCGCTGGCGTGCGGGGTGGCCTGGATGGTCTCGCCTGCCCGCACGTCGCCGAAGGGCTCGAGGGTGACCGAGGAGAGCACCGGCGGCCGGTTCCCGGCTCGCACCGTCGCCTTCATGGGTGCGCTGGTGTTGAGCCCGTCCGAGGCCGTGACCGAGACCTCGACCCGGTCGTTCTTCTTCAGGTCGACGAGGTAGTAGACGGGCTTCTCTCCGCGCCGGACCTCCTTGCCGTTGTGGCTCCAGACGTACTCGTAGCGGAGCGCGTCTCCGTCCGGGTCGGAGGCCTCGACGATGGCGCGGAGCTCCGTGCCCGGCGCGAGCACCGGCGGCGTGATGACCACCCGCTCGATCACGGGGTCGCCGAGGCCGGCGCTGGATGCCGCGGCCTCGCTCTCCGTCGCGGACGGGGCGACGATGGCGTTGCCGGTGGGGGTCGGTGTGCTGTCGTCGGAGCCGCAGGCCAGGGCCAGGGCGGCGGCCGCCGCGCAGAGCACGATCCGGGAGTTCGACTTCGGCATGGTGTTCCCTCCTGCACCCGGGCGCGCCCTTCGCGCGACCCGCGATCAGTATCCGGTCGAGAGGACCTTGGTCTCCTGCACCTCGATCCGCGCGGTGGAAGCTCTCTGCTCCCAGATCCCGCCCGCGTTCTCGGGGCTCTGACCGATCACGTTGATCCGCCAGATGGTGTTCACGTAGCGGGGATTCGAGAGGTTCATCCCCTCGGCGGGCCCCCCGTCCTCGACGTACTGGATGGCCGCGCCTCCCGCCGGCGGGTTCGGGTCCGGGAAGTAGCGGGGCCGGGCCTGGTAGCGGGCGTAGAGGGTGGCGTCGCCCAGGTTGGTGGCGGGCAGGGTGGGGGCGGCGCTGCGTGCGTCGGCGTCGGCGATCAGCTGCCGACCGTGGGCGGCTCCGGCCTCGGCGGCATAGAAGGCCGAGCGGCTCCGGTTCGTGAGGCCGGCGATCTGCTGGTCCTCGCCGGCGGTGTCCAGTGCGGCCACGCCGAGCAGGCCCATCAGCACCAGCATCATCACCGCGACGAGCATCGCGGAGCCGGATCGGCGTCGGTCGGATCGACCTCCTGCCTGGCGTCGATCTGTGAGGCGCATGGGTCGGTCTCCTGAGGGACGCGGGGCCACTAGCGCAGGCCCACGTTGCGCGGCTTCACCGTCATGGTGAGCACCCGGCGGCGGGAGCCGTCGGCGGGCTGTGCGGGCGCCACGCGGTTCTCCATGGCGATGAAGGTGTTCGTCGCCAGGGTCGGATCCTCGGCCACGTCGGCATCCTGGGCGCGGGTGCGGATCACGACACTGAGGCGGATCTCGCGCAGCCGGCTGTGGTCCCAGCTGCCACTCTGGTACTGGGTGCCGCCGGCGATCGAGCCCGGGTACTCGGTGTTGCTCGTGAACGGCGGCTGCTGGGGGGCCGGCTGGGGATCGTTGTCGACCACGCCGTCGTCGTCGACGTCGATGAAGAAGGCCGCCTGCATGTCCTCGACGTCTTCCGCGAGAACCACGCCGTTGCGGGTGAGCTGGTTGTTGGGGTTGACCATGTAGACCGTCGCCGGAATCGCCACCAGCTCCTGGGGGTTGTCGCTCGCCGCCAGCGCGCGCAGGGGCAGGCTGCCGGTTCCTCCTTGGCCGAAGTCGTAGTCGACCCGGACCGACGAGACGTTGGCGCCGATGTTGAGGGTGTTGGCCTCGATCCAGGCGCAGGAGTTGCCGCGGCCGGGGTTGTTGCGATCGGCGACGATGACGCCGCCTCGCTGGTTCAGGCCCGGCACGTCGACGAAGTCGCTGTCCTGGACACCGTTCCCGTCGCTGTCGTAGAAGGGGTTGCCGTCGACGGTGGAGTTGCCCTGGATGGTCAGGGTGTCCGTGTTGGTGCCGTCGTAGCCCGCCGTGATCCGGGCGCCCAGGTCGTTCTGGGTCTGGCTGATCGGGTTGATGGCGAGAGCGTCGGACACGACGATGATGTCCGGCGCGTTCGTGCGGTCGACCGCGCACACGGCACCGCCTTCCGGGACCATGAAGCCGGTCACGCGCAGCTCCCGCTCGACCAGGTCCGTGATGACGCGCAGGTTCGTCTGGGCTTCGGCGACCTGGTCGACGACCTGATAGGTCGCGGTCTGCCGCGCCAGCATCTCCATCAGGAAGACGGACACGATGCCGAGGATCGCCATGGCGACCATGACCTCGGCCAGGGTGAACGCTCGAATGCGACGCTTCATGGGAGCTCTCACGGGTCGTTGTGCCTCACGCTCGAGATCGCGTAGGTGCTGCCGGGCGATCCCGCCGGTGCTTCGGGAGTGGTCCAGTTGACCTGCACGTCGAGCAGGCGCAGGGCGGGGTCGGGTCCGGCCTGGACCCGCCAGGTGACCGAGTACTGCTGCGGGGCGCTGGGGCCCGAGCCGTTGGTGGGACCGTTGACCACCCGCGGCGCGCTCCAGGCCGAGGGCGGGATCGCGCCCCAGGGCTGTCGCTGCAGGAACTCCATCTGCTGCTCGGCCACGCGGGCCGCCTCGCTCACGTGCCGGCCGTGACGGGACCCCTGGAGGGCCTGGGTCTGCATGGCGAGCAGTCCGAGGAGGCCGATCGACAGGATCGTCATGGCGACCAGCAGCTCCAGCAGGGTCAGGCCCTGCTCCTCGCGGTCTCGTTGCATCCGTCGGGCTCCCTGCATCAGTTCGTCCAGGCGTTCGAGGCGGCGTCCCAGGAGTAGACCTTCGGGACGCCCAGCGCGGAGAGCACGACCGCGTAGTCGCGCTGGCCGGCGGCGGCCCCTCCGTTGGTGAGGTACACGCCGCCTGCACCGGACCCGACCGGACCCGTCGCGCAGGCGTTGGTGAAGCCGACCGGGACGCCGTCGTTCCGGAAGAGCACCCGGTTCGTCTGGGCGCCGAACTGGTCGCTGAACGACGATCCGGTGGTGTGATTGCCACCGCCGCCGTCCACGGGCACACGCCCGGCAGCGAAGGTGACCCCCCAGTTCAGGTTCGCGAATTCGGTGGCCGGGTCGGTGGAGACGTTGATGAGCGTCTCGTTGTTGTCGATGCAGCAGTCGCCGTCGGCGTCTGCGAGGATCACGATGGGGCCGGGGAGGGCGTTGTTGCACGCGTCGACGGCGTTCGGCGCGGTCCACATGACGACGTGCTGCTCTTCAGCGAGGATCGCCTGGGCCCGGGCCGCCTGGAAGGCGTTCGAGATCATGCGCGCCGTCGTCTTGGCCCGGCTGTTCGACTGCATGCGGTTGAAGCCCGGGATCGTGAGCGCGGCCGCGATGCCGAGCACCGCCACCACCACCATGATCTCCGTGAGGCTGAAGCCCCGGTTGCGTCGGTTGAGCTGCACGATCTTCCACTCCCTGGTTGGCCCTGCAGGCGCCGTGCGGCGAGCGTCGTTCTGCCGCGAAGGCCGTCCGGTCCGCACGAGTTCGCAAGGGACGTGCCAAGCCAGCGAATCGGCTAGCCCCGCGACCTTCTTGAGCTTTCGCCGTTCTCGCCGCGGTCCGGGGCGAGCCGGCTATGCAAGGCGCTGCGGAGCCCGCAAGCGCTTGCGTACCGCCTTCGCGCTCGGGAAGGTCTGCACGAGGCGCAGACCCGGCAGCAAGCGAACGCGAAGCGTTCGCCAGCTAGCGCTCCGTCCCGCTCGCATCCGCGGGTCGGGGCGTCCGCACCCACAGCACGAAGACCTGGGCGCTGCGGCCGCCGAGGCCGTCGCTCACCTCCACCCGCACGCGATGTCGTCCGGCCTGCTCGGGTCGGGGGCGCCAGGTGAGGGTGCCTTCGTGTGCCTCGATCCGCATGCCGGGGGGCCCCTCGACCAGCGCGAACTCGAGCAGGGGGTCGTCGTCCGGGTCGACGGCCCCGATCGGGTACACGAAGGCGCCGTTGGCGTCGAAACCGCGGGGGAAGGTCGTGATCGTCGGTGCCGCGTTGCCCACGACGATCTTGCCCGAGACCCAGGGCTCGCTCTCGTGGCTGCCGTCGGCGGCCACTACGGTGACTTGCAGCCGGGCGCCTCGTTCCAGGTGCTCCCGGGGCAGCACGGGCGTGGGAGTGGCGAGCGGTCCACTCGGAAGATGCCAGGTGGTGTGCAGGGAGACCGGGTCGCCGTCCGGGTCGAAGACCTCGACCTGCAGCCGCAGGTCGCTCTGTGCCGTGACCCGCTCGCGCGTGAACTCGACGCGTCGAAGGGTCGGGGGGCGATTGCCCGGGCGCGGCACCAGAGCGGCCGGTGCCGGGGCCGCGGGCGGCACGGCCTCCGGCGGCGGTGCCTCGGGACCGGGCGCGGAGACGGCGACGGGCTCCGGTCCCTCGGCGAAGGGCATCGACCGGGTGCTGGCTCCGGAGAGCAACGGCGGAAGCGCCACGAAGGCGAAGCCACAAACCGCGAGCAGGGCCGCTACCCCGGACAGTGTCTGTCCGGAGAGCGGGGGCAGGGCCCGATCCCTGTGCCTTGCGTTCGCGTCCATCTGTTTGCCTCGGTGCGCGCCTCGTGCGGGCACCCGGAATCAGTCGCGCAACCCGAACTCCTTGATCTTGTAGAGCAGCGCTCGGTGACTGATTTCGAGCAGCTTCGCTGCGTGCGTGCGGTTTCCACCGGTCGCGGTCAGGGCCCGGCGGATGGTGTCGGCCTCTGCGGCGCGCTTCGCGCGCTTGAGCGAGTAGGAGGAGCCTTCGCTGGGGTCTTCGCCGCCGATCGCCGAGACGACGCTCTCCGGCAGGTTCTGGAGCGTGATCCGGTCGGTGTCCGCGAGGATCAGCGCGCGCTCGATGACGTTCTCGAGCTCGCGCACGTTGCCCGGCCACGAATAGCCGGCGAGGCGCTCGAGGGCTTCGTCGGTGATGGTGCGGACCGGCTTGCCGAGCGCGTCGCGGAAGTGCGCGAGGAAGTGATCGGTCAGCAGCGGGATGTCCTCGCGACGCTCGCGCAGGGGCGGGACGCGCAGGTGCATGACGTTCAGCCGGTAGAAGAGGTCTTCGCGGAAGCGGCCGGCTTCGATCTCGCGTTCCAGCTCGCGCGAGGTCGCCGCGATGACCCGTACGTCCACCTGCTGGGCCTTGGTCTCGCCCACCGGGCGAACCTCTTCTTCCTGGAGCACGCGAAGGAGCTTCACCTGGAGCGCGGCGGGCAGCTCGCCGATCTCGTCGAGGAAGATGGAGCCACCATTGGCTTCGACGAAGAGGCCGCGGCGGGCCCGCGCCGCTCCCGTGAAGGCGCCCTTGGCGTGTCCGAAGAGCTCGCTCTCGAGCAGGTTCTCGGGAATGGCCCCGCAGTTCACGGCGACGAAGGCCTCGTCGCGACGCGGAGACTGGGCGTGGATGGCTCGCGCGAGCACCTCCTTCCCGGTTCCGCTCTCGCCGGTCAGCAGGGCGGTGGTCTTGTAGGTGGCGGTCCGTTCGAGCAGCTCGAGGAGCTCGATCATCGGCTTCGACGCCGCCACGATGGGGCGGTCGCCGACGGCCCGCTGCACGTCGCGCTGGAGCCGCGCGTTGGCCTGGCGGAGCTTCTCCCGCTCCCAGGCCTTGCGGATGGTCAGCACCACCTCGCTGGGCTGGAAGGGCTTCGCGAGATAGTCGTACGCGCCTCGGCGCATCGCCTCGACGGCGAGGTCCTCGGTTCCGTAGGCGGACATCAGGACGATCGGCGCGCCCGGCAGCTGGCGCGCGATCTGCGGCATCAGCTCGAAGCCGTCGACGCCGGGCATCCGCAGGTCGCAGAGCACCACGTCGACCGGTTGCTCCTCGATTCGTTCGAGGGCGCGCTCGCCGCAGTCGGCGGTCGCGACCTCGTAGCCCTCGCTGGCGAGCACGAGCTCGAGGCTCTCTCGGAAGGCCTCGTCGTCGTCGACGATCAGGATGCGTTGAGCCATGCGGCACTTGCCTCTCGGGACCTCATCGGCAGAGAGGCGCGGTTCACCTGAGGAGGATGCGTGGAAGCGGGCAGGGCCCGGGGTGAATTCGCCGCATGTCGGCTGCCGGCTGGGGACGTGTGACTCACCGCACAAATTCCCCTCAAGGAGCCGGAGGGAGGCTGGCTCAAGTCCCCGAAACACGGGGCCGATACCTCCCGAGGACTCTCACCGTGGCCAGCGACGACGGCTGCGGGTCGCCGGAAGGGAATTGCCGTTGCCGAGCAACAACGTTCAGACCTTCAGGGAAGGGCTCATGATGAGCAAGGCGGAGCTGGCGCGAAAGGCCGGGCTCTCGACGCTCACGATCGATCGGGTGGAAGCCGGTCGGCCGTGCCGGCTCGACACGAAGCGCAAGATCCTGCTCGCGCTCGGGCTGAAGGTGTCGGACAAGGACCGGCTCTTCGGTGTGGGCGCCGACGAGGCGCCGGGGGCCGCTCCTTCTTCTTCCTCTCCTTCTACTCCTGCGCCCGAGACCCCGCCCGGCTCGCCGACGTCGGGCACCCCGGCTTCGGCCGGATCGACGCCTGCCGCGTCGCCCTGGGCGGGACCGACCACGCGAAACGGAGATCGCCGATGAAGCTTGCAATGCCGCGATTCGGAAAGGCCAGTGTGGTGGGCCTGGACATCGGGTCTTCGGCCGTGAAGGCCGTCGAGATCCACTCGAAGGGCCGCGACAAGGGATTCGAGCTTCGCAGCCTGGGGATCGCCCCGCTGCCCAACGAGGCGATCGTGCAGGGCGCCTTCCTGAACTCGAGCGCCATCGTGGACGCGATCGGCGAAGCCATCGACGTCGGTCGCATCAAGAGCAAGGAGGTTGCCGTCGCGGTCTCCGGGCACTCGGTGATCGTCAAGAAGGTCAGCCTGCCCGCCATGACCCGCGAGGAGCTGGAAGACCAGATCCAGTGGGAGGCCGAGCAGTACATCCCCTTCGACGTGAACGAGGTGCACCTCGACTTCCAGATCCTCGACACCAGCGAAGGGGAAGGGCAGATGGACGTCCTCCTGGTCGCGGCGAAGCGCGATCTGGTCGACGACTACGTCCAGGTCATCCAGGAGGCCGGGCTGACTCCGGCCTGCGTCGACGTCGCCGCCTTCGCCGTCGAGAACGCCTACGAGATGAACTACACGCCGCAGCCCGACGAGGTCGTCGCGCTGGTGAACATCGGGGCCCAGGTCGTGAACATCAACGTGATCCAGAACGGGATCCCGGCCTTCACCCGCGACATCACCACCGGCGGGAACCAATACACCGAAGAGATCCAGAAGTCGCTCTCCATCTCCTTCGACGAGGCCGAGCGCATCAAGCTCGGAGGCAACGCCCTGGAGCAGAACCAGGAAGTCGTGCCGCAGGAAGTGGAGCATGCCATCCGCTCCGTGACCGACACGGTCATCGGGGAGATCGCCCGCTCGCTCGACTTCTTCACGGCGACGGCCGCGGAGAGTCGCATCAACCGCGTGCTCCTCTCCGGGGGCGGCTCCGGAGTGTCCGGTCTCGACAGCTCCTTCGCCGAGCGAAGCGGTCTCGAGGTCGAGCTGATGAACCCGCTGGCGCGGATGCTGCCGAGCAAGGGCTTCGACGACGACTACCTGGCGACCGTCGGTTCGTCGCTGGGCGTCTGCATCGGGCTCGCGAGCCGGAAGGTGGAGGTCCAATGATCGAGATCAATCTACTTCCCCACCGCGAAGCGCGACGCGCGGCGGACCTGCGCCAGACGGCCGGCATCCTGGTCCTCGGCCTGGTGTTGGTCTGCGGCGGTATCGCGATGGTGGATCGAGGGATCGACCGCGACATCTCCGACGCCGAAGCGACGGTGCGCCAGCTCGAGGCGGACATCGCACGCTACAAGCCCGAGCAGGAGCAGGTCGAGAAGTTCAAGGCCAAGCGCAGCGAGCTCGAGGACAAGCTGGACGTCATCAAGGGCCTCGACCGCGCGCGCAGCGGCCCGGTCCGGATCATGGACGAGCTCTCGAAGAGCACGCCCGACCGCCTGTGGCTGACCTCGCTGGCGACGGAAGGGGTCCAGATCACCGTGGAAGGCGACAGCCTGGACACGGGCGTGGTCGCCGACTTCCTGCGGAGCCTGAATGCATCGCCGTACTTCACCGAGGTAGACCTCGAGCGGACCTCGTCCGGGGCACAGGTGGAGGGCGTCAAGCTCGTGCACTTCATCATCACCGCCGCGCTGGCGGACCCCGACGCGGATGAAGACGACGCCGAGTCCACCCCGGAAGAGGCCTAGAGGACGCTCACCATGGACATGAAGAGCATCGATTTCGACGAGCAGCTCGAGAAGCTCGGGAAGGTCCCCCGCGCGGCCCGCTACGGCGCCGTCGGGGCGATTCTCGCGCTGGTTGCCGCGGGCTACTACTTCCTGGCCTATCAGGACGCGAGCGCGCAGCACGCCGCGCTGCGCGGACGCGCGCAGGAGCTCCAGCGCAAGCTCACCAACGTGCGGGCGGTCGCGAACAACGTCGGCGAGTTCGAGCAGGAGGTCGCGACCCTCGAGCGCGAGCTCGAGATCGCGCTCAAGCAGCTTCCGAACCGCAAGCAGTTCGAAGACCTGCTGCAGGACATCACCACCGCGGGAAAGAAGGTGGGGGTGACCATCAAGTCCATCGAGCGAACGGATGAGATCGAGCACGACTTCTATGCGGAGGTCCCGTTCACACTCGAGCTGCAGGGCACCTATCACAACATCGCCATGTTCTTCGAGCGGGTCGCCAAGCTGCCGCGGATCGTGAACATCGGCGCGATGCGCGTTTCCACCTCGAACCCCAACCAGCAGAGCGCCGAGCTGCGGGTCGAGGGCACGGCGACGACCTTCCGCTTCCTCAGCGAAGACGCGGACCAGGCCTAGGTAGGAGGCAATCGTGAGACGAATCCGAGCGATCGCGGTGCTTGCCTGCGTGGCTCTGCTGGCCACGGCCTGCGGCGACGAGCCGGCCACGGGGCCGACCGCCGCGGACTACAAGGCCGAGCGAGAGCGTCTGCTGGCCAAGATGAAGAAGAACAAGGCCCAGGCGCCGCAGCAGCAACAGCAGCAGCAGGCCGCGCCCGCGGATCCGAACGCCAGCGGCTTCGGAGCGGTGGCCGCCACCTACACCTACGACAAGAAGGGGAAGCGCGATCCCTTCCAGCCCTACCGGCACAACCGCGGCCTGCAGGCCGACGTCAGCGGCCCGCTCATGGCCTACGAGCTCGAGCAGCTGCAGGTGGTGGCCGTGGTGTGGGATACGGGGAACCCCCGAGCGCTGGTCTCGGATCCCCGCGGTGACATGCACGTGGTGAGAGAGGGCACGCCGATCGGCAAGAACGACGGCCTCGTGATCCACATCGGGGACAACATGGTCCTCGTCAAGGAAACGTACATCGACTTCGCGGGTGAGATGACGACCAACGACGTCGAGTTGCGGATTCGTAGTACTCAGGGAGGGTGAGCAGGATGGTCGCTCCGAGAAGCGAAAGCTGGATTGCACGCACGGCGCTCTTCGCTGTCGCGCTGGCAACGGTGGGGGTGCTGGCCTGCTCCTCCTCGTCGCCGCCGCCGACCGCATCGCGCACGTCGGGAAGCTCCGCCTCGTCGGCGGATCGTCTGACCGACGTTCGCGTGGAGAGCAGTGGAGGGGGCAGCATCATCACCCTGCAGGGCTTGCAGGACCCGGTCTACACCGCGTTCCTGCACGCCGAGCCGAGGGCTCTGGTGCTCGACATCGCGTCCGTGGAGATCGCGACGCCGAACGATCTCGTGATGGTCTACGACGGACTCGTCGAGAACGTGACGGTCTCGACCTACGGCGGCAGCGCCGGTGAGTCGCTGACCCGCGTCGAGATCGCGCTCTCCCAGGACGCGAGCTACGAGATCGCCAACACGGCGGACGGCCTGCAGGCGGTGCTCGCGCCCGCCGACGGCGAGATCGCCGCGATGGACGAGAGCGTGGCCGACGACTCGGGTTGGGCGACCGAGCTGGGAACCAGCGAGGCGACCCCCGAGGATCTGGAAGGCGACGCGTTCGACGCCGGCACGACCGAGGAGGTCGATCCCTGGTCGGATCCCAGCGCCGAGACCATCAGCGACGGCGATGATGCCCTCGAGACGGGCGAGACCCTGGCCGAGGAGATGGACGAGCCGATGGTGCCCGAGGCGGCCCCCGCGGCACCGGCCACCGAGCTCACGGGCGTGTCGCACCAGGCGACGCTGAGCGGCGTGCTCGTCCACCTCGAGGCCGACGGGATCGTCGGTGCGATGGAGACCTTCACGCTCCAGGACCCCGAGCGGCTCGTGATCGACATGCCCGGGATCGGCAGCAAGGCGCCCGCCAAGACCGCGGTCGGGACCGCGCAGGTCGCCCAGGTCCGCGTCGGTGCACACCCCGACAAGGTGCGCGTCGTGATCGACGGCGGCGAGTCGGCGGGCGGCTTCGAGGAGCGGCGCATCTCGCCGGCCTCGAGCGGTCTCTTCCTGGCCCTCGGGACGGGAGAAGACCTGGAGACGGCCCTCAACGACGCACTCGGTGCCAGCACCGACAGCATCGCGATGGACGCGATGGAGATGGAGATCGAAGAGCCGTCGATGGACGACCCCTCGATGGACGAGATGCTCATCGAGACGGAGGCCAGCGAGGTGGCCGCCATCGACACCGCCTCCGAGATGGAGTTCGGTGACACGTCGGTGGAAGAGGCAGCCGAGAGCGTGGCCGTGGCCGACGCCGAGGCCGTGCCGACCACCGCCAGCGCCCAGGTCTACGGCATCCACTACGACTCGAAGGACGACTACGAGCGGGTGGTGATCCTGAGCGACACCCTGGTCGACTACGATCTGCTGAAGCCGGACGACGAGACCCTGGTGATCAGCATTCCCGACGCCACGGTGGCGCCGGAGGCGACCGGCCGGGTGACCGCCCATGCGCGGAAGCCGATCTCGCTGATCTCCACCTTCCAGCAGCCCGACGTGTCCACGCCGGAGGTGCGGGTCGTGGTCAAGCGGGCTCCGGGCCTCGAGCCCGAGGTGTTGCGACGCGGCTCGATGATCTTCGTCGACTTCCCGAACACGGGCCTCGTGGCGGCTCCCCCGCCGGCCTTCCAGACCGAGCAGGAGTGGATCGACGCGGGGCTCGCCGGGACCACGCCGGCCGCCCCGGCCTCGAACACCATGGTCGCGGATGCGGGCGGTGAGACCTTCAGCCTGAGCGAGTCGGCTCCGGCCGAGACGCTGGACGGCACGATGGTCGAGGCGCCCACGATCGAGATGGAGGTCTCGGAAGGGACGGAGATGGAGTTCGACACCGTCCCCAGCTTCGACGCCGACGAGACGGTCGCGATGAACCCCGCGAGTGCGGGTCCGGCAGCCCTCGAGGCACCGGCCGCGGCCGAGATCCTGGAAGAAGGCGGGCTGATCGACGGCAAGGAGTACGAGGGCCGCCGCATCTCGCTCGACTTCAAGGACGTGCCGGTCGCGGACGTGCTGCGCCTGATCGCGGAGGTCTCCGACCTGAACCTGATCGCGGGTGACGAGGTCGAAGGCAATGTCACGATCCGCCTGGTGGACGTGCCCTGGGACCAGGCGCTCGACGTCATCCTGCTCACCAAGGGCCTCGGCTTCGTGCGTGTGGGCAACGTGCTGCGCATCGCGCCCGCGGACATCATCAAGGCCGAGGAGGAGCTGCGGCTCCAGGAGCGCCGCAACAAGGAGACCCTCGAGGACCTGGTCGTCAAGCTCCAGCCGGTCAACTACGCGAACGTCGCCGACATGAGCCAGCTGGTGAAGCGCCTGCTGACTCCGCGCGGCACCGTGAACGTGGACGTCCGCACCAATACCCTGATCATCAAGGACATCCCCTCGGTGATCGACGAGGCGACGGCGCTCATCAAGGCGATCGACACGGAGACGCCGCAGGTCCTGATCGAGGCGAAGATCGTCGAGGCGGCCCTGGACTTCTCCCGGGAGCTCGGATCGATCTGGTCGATCGGAACCAACGAGCTGGAGGACGGCTTCAGCGGGAACGCGCCCCGGCGCGATCTCGGTGGTCCGGACTTCCGCTTCCACGACCAGAACAACGTGATCTTCGGGAACCCGATCACCTCGGTGCCGACCGGCATCCTGAACATGAACGCCTTCGTGCTCAACGAGGACTTCAACGTCAACGTCCAGATCCAGGCCGCGGAGTCCACGGGTGACGGCAAGGTCATCTCCAGTCCGCGCATCCTGACCCTGGACAACCGCGAGGCCGAGATCCAGCAGGGTGTGTCGATCCCCTTCCAGACCTTCGAGAACGGCGACGCGAGGCTGGAGTTCATCGACGCGGTGCTGTCCCTGCTCGTCACGCCTCACGTGACTTCGGACAAGACCATCATCATGCAGGTGGAGGTGACGCGGAACGCGCCGGACGACTCGGTGCCGACCCCGACCGGTTCGCCGGCGATCGCCCGGGCCGAGGCCCGGACCGAGACCCTGGTCAAGGACGGCCAGACGCTCGTGATCGGTGGCATCTACACGGTCAACGAGTCGGAGCGCGAGAGCCGGGTGCCCTATCTCCACCGGATCCCGGTCCTCGGCTCGGCCTTCAAGAGCCGCGAGATCACGGACCAGCGCAAGGAGCTGCTGATCTTCGTGACCCCGCGGATCATCCTGGCCTCCGAGCTGGCGGGAGCCTGACCGAAGCCAACGACTTGCGCGGACGGTCCGTGCAGAATCCGCACCATGGAACGGGGGAGAGCGAGAGCTCTCCCCCGTCTCCATTTCCGGGCAGTGCGTTCTGCGGTCCGCCTCTATACTGCCGCGCGACGGGGTGGAGGCGGAGCGAAGGAGCGTGGCAGAGGTGGCCGAGGTGATCGCGCGAGTCCTCGCAGGCGAGGGACCGGACGCGCGGGGAGGGCGGTCGTGAGCGCCCGGCCCCGCGTCGTGCGCGTCGATCTCGGCGAGCGCAGCTACCCCATCCACCTGGGGACCGGAGATCTCGACGGCGTGGGCGACGCGGTCGCCCGCCACACCGGCGCGAACCAGGTGGGGCTGGTGACGGTGCCGGGCGTGGGGCGCCGCTACGGGGCCCGGGTGGTGCGGTCGCTGCGGGCCGCCGGCCTGAAGGTCACCCGGGTCCAGGTGCCCGACAGCGACGCCACCAAGAACCTGGGCCAGGTCCGCAAGCTCTACGATCGCTTCCTGACCGCCGGGCTGGACCGGAAGTCGGCCCTGGTGGCGCTGGGCGGGGGCATGGTGGGCGATCTCACCGGCTTCACGGCGGCCACCTACCTGCGCGGCATCCCCTTCGTACAGATCCCGACCACGGTTCTCGCCATGGTCGACGCCAGTATCGGGGGCAAGACCGGTGTGAACCTGCGCCAGGGAAAGAACCTGGTGGGGGCGTTCCACCAGCCTTCGCTGGTCTGGATCGACACGGCGACCCTGCGATCCCTGAGCCCCCGCGACCGCGCCGCCGGCATGGCCGAGGTCGTGAAGGCCGGGGCGATCTGGGACGCCCGCTACTTCGCCCGGCTCGAGCGGGACTGCGATCGGGTGATGGAGCTCGACCCGAGGGCCCTGATCCCCGTCCTCGAGCGGGCGTGTCGCATCAAGGCCGAGGTGGTGCGTCGCGACGAGCGGGAGGAGAGCGGCGTTCGCGCGCTTCTGAACTTCGGCCACACCCTCGGTCACGCCATCGAGAAGCAGATGGGCTACCGGCGCATCCGGCACGGCGAGGCCGTGGCCATCGGGATGGTCCACGCGGCCCGCCGCTCGGAGGCCCTGGGTCTGGCACCTGCGGGGACGGCAGGGCCCATCGAGGACCTCCTGGCCCGGCTCGGGCTGCCGACGGAGATCCCCCGGTATGATCGCCGGGCTCATCTCGCGGCCATGAAGGTCGATAAGAAGAAGGAGGGCCGGAAGATCCACTACGTGGTCCTGCGCCGGATCGGTGAGGCGCAGACGGTGGAGCTGTCTCCGGCCGAGATCCTTCCAGCGAGGGCACCCGCGTGAGCGACACGGCATCCGACCCGACCCCGGACACGGCGATGGACTTCGCCGCACGCGCCGAGGAGCGTCGCCTGGCGGGCGATGCGCACGCGGCCATCGAGATCGCCGAGTCCGGACTGTCGCGCGAACCGGGCGACCTGCGCGGTCGCGTGGCGCTGGCGCTTGCGCGCATCGACCTGGGGGACATCCTGCAGGCGCGCGACGACCTCTCCGAGGCCATCCGGCGCGCCGAGTCCGCGAGCGCGTCGCCGGAGACCTCGAGCGAGAACCGCCGACTCGACGATGAGCTGGACGCGGGTGCGCTCGGCGACGACGAGCTCGAGACCGCGTTCGCCCAGGCCGAGACGAACCCCGACGAGATGATGGACGCCAACAAGGTGGTCGAGCAGACCCTGCGCGACGCCGAGCTGGACACACCCGAGCCCGAGCTCGTCGAGGTCGAGTCCCTCGAGACCCCCTTCGACATCACGAGCCGACCCACCTACGCGACCGAGTCGATGGCGATGCTGCTGGCCGAGCAGGGCCGTCGCGCGGAGGCCGAAGCCCTGCGAGAATCCCTGGGTGGGAACGGGTTCGACGCAACGGTCGAGGACGATGCGACGCTCGAGCGGATGCCGCCGGCCGACGCCGGCGCCGCCGACTGGGGCGAGGCGTCCTTCGGCCCGGACCACGTCAAGCGACTGCAGGTCGTGGCCACTCTGGAAGGCTGGCTCCACAACCTGAAGCGGAACACGGACCGGAGTCCGCGCGCCGGAGGGGCGGCATGAGCTTCGAGAGCATCCTGCAAGAGATCCTGGACCAGTGCGGCGGCGGCCTGGGGATCGCGTTGATGGGAGCCGACGGCATTCCGATCGTGCAGCTCACGGCACCTGGCACCGGCGAGGTGCCGAACCCGCTCGGGGACGAGATCGGGACCGCCGGTGTGGAGTTCGCCCGCATCCTCTCGGAGATCCAGAAGGCCTCGGATGCCCTCAACGCGGGTCCCATGCACGAGACCGTGATCAACCTGGCCGCCTTCCAGCTGCTCTTCCGCACGGTGGACGAGGACGTGATCCTCGTGCTCGCGATCGCCCACCAGGGAAACCCCGGCAAGGCGCGCTACCTCGTGCGCCGGCATCTCGTCTCGCTGCGCGAAGAGCTCTGAGAGCCCGGGCCCGCGGGCCGGCCTGCTACGCTCTGTGTCATGACGGACGCCCTCTCGATCCTGGTCGTGCACGGGCCGAACCTCAATCTGCTGGGCACCCGCGAGCCGGAGGTCTACGGCAGCGTCACGCTCGAGGAGATCGACGCCGCCCTCGAGGCGGCCGGCAAGGAGGCCGGCTGCCAGATCGAGTGCTGTCAGTCGAACCACGAAGGCGTGCTGATCGACCGCATCCAGGAGGCTCGCAGCTGGGCGAGTGGCATCCTCATCAACCCGGCGGGCCTGACGCACTCGAGCGTCGCGCTACGCGATGCCCTGCTGGCCACGGAGCTGCCCGTGGTCGAGGTGCATCTCTCGAACGTGTTCGCCCGCGAGGCGTTCCGCCACCACTCGTTCGTCTCGGGGATCGCCGTCGGGGTGATTTCGGGCTTCGGTCCGCAGAGCTACCGCCTGGGTCTCGACGCGCTGCTCGGACATCTCAACGCCGAGCTCGCAGACGCCGACTAGGTGCCGAAGGTCCGGCTGCTCGTCGAAGCGGGGGGTGAGTCCGCCGGCGGGCGCGCGCTCGGTCCCGCCGCCAGCGGCCCCTTCAACATGGGTGTCGACGAGGCGCTCTTCGCGACCGCGCAGGCATCGGGCCGGCCGACGTTGCGCTTCTACACCTGGGACGGCCCGTGGCTCTCGTTGGGCTACGCCCAGCCCTTCGACGACGCCGGGCGGCAGTCTCTCGAGCGCGCGGGCGTCGGCCTCGTGCGGCGGGCGACCGGTGGACGTGCGGTCCTGCACGGCGCCGACCTCACCTATGCGATCGCGGCGCCCGAGGGTCTGCTGCCGGGTGGGGTGCGGGAGTCCTATGCGGCCGTGGCCGACGTGTTGCTGGGAGCGCTGGGCGCGCTCGGCATCCCGGTCACGCGCAGCGCAGCAGGATCGCGGGCTCCCGGCAGCGAGGTGTTCGACTGCTTCGCCGAGCCCGCCGCCGACGAGATCTGCCTCGCTGGCGGCAAGCTGTCGGGCAGCGCGCAGCGCCGGGTGGGTGGCGCGTTGCTGCAGCACGGCTCGATCCGCCTCGCGCCGGACCCGCAGAGCGCGCTCGCGGCCGTCGCCCGGACCTCGCCGGGCGCCGTCGGAGCCGGTGCTACCAGCCTGCAGGAGTCGGGGCACGGCCGCGCACCGGACGAGCTGGTGGAGGCCTGCATCCGGGCCTTCACGGACGCCCTGGGGCCCCTCGAAGAGGCCCCGCTGACGCCGGCCGAGCGATCCGCGGCCGCGGCTCGGGGGGCCGAGCCGGTCTCTCCGTCCCATCTCTGGGACGCGACCCCTGGGCGAATTCCAGCGAATTCGTAGGGGAAACCCCCTCAAGAGGCCGCTTCGTCGTCCCGATAGGACCGTCGGGAGGGTCTGCCCTCCCGCTGCCTGCTCGTGTGTCGAGCCGAGAGGGATCCTTGGCGGTCAACAAGCGGAAAGTCCTGGATGCTGCGCGGAAGTACGCCCAGAAGGGTGCCAAGGAGAAGGCGCTCAAGGAGTACCACACGCTCCTCAAGCTGGATCCCCGGGACGCCAAGCTCCACCTCGAGATCGGCGACTGCTACCGCCGCTGGGGGCAGATCGACGAGGCCATCACCCAGTACGCCCGGGTCGCGGACCAGTACAAGGACGACGGCTTCGACGCCCGTTCGGTCGCCGTCTTCAAGCAGATCCTCAACCTCGACCCCAAGCGCTACAGCGCCTACGTGTCGCTGGCGGAGCTCTACCAGCGCATGGGCCTCGACTCCGAAGCCCTGGGTGCGCTGCAAGCGGCGGCGGACGGCTACCACAAGGAAGGGGACAAGCCCGCCGCGCTCGAGCTGCTGCGGAAGATGGCGACGCTCGATCCGACGAACACCACCAGTCGCCTCAAGGTCGCCGAGCTGCTGCGCCAGGAGGGCATGGAAGACGATGCGGTCGCCGAGTACGAAGCCGTCATCGCCGAGCTCGACCGTCAGGGCGCGCGCGAGCAGACCCTGCCGGTTCTGGAGCGCATCCTCGAGCTGCGCCCCGACCGCAGCGACATCCTGCGAAGCACTGCGCGCAAGCTGATCGAGATCCGCAAGCCCGAGCGCGCGGAGCCCTTCGCGCGCAAGGCCGTCGAGCTGGACGCCGAGGACGCGGATGCGCTCGAGGTGGCGATCGACGTCTACAAGGCGCTGGGCAAGGACGAGGAGCTGGCCAGCACGACCCGCGCGCTCGCCAAGATGTACCGCGAGCGCGGAGACCAGGACAAGGCGCGCGAGCTCGCTCAGCGGATCCCGCTGAGCATGGAGCTCGCCGCCGACGAAGAAGGTGGCGAGGCACCGGAAGAGAGCGAGTCGGCCTTCCTCAGCGACGACGAGCTGCTCGACGACGACTTCCTCGCCGGAGAAGCCTCCGAGACGGCCGAGCCCGAGCTTCCACTGGAAGAGGCCGCCGAGCTCGAGCTCGAGCTCGACGACGAGGCCGACGAAGAGGACGACGCCGAAGAGCTGGTCCTCGATCAGGAGGACGACGGTGCGCTCGACACGGGCGACGCCGCTGCCGACGAGGGAGAAGCTCCGCTTCCCGAAGGCGATCCCGAGCAGCTCCTCGCCGAGGCGAGCGTCTACCTTCGCTACGGCAAGCGCGACCAGGCCATCGCGAGCCTGCAGGCGGTGCTCGCCCAGGAGCCCGACCACCGGGCCGCGCTCGAGCGGCTCGGCGACGCCTATGCCGAGGGCGGCGACGACGTTCCCGCCGTAGCCGTGTGGACCCGCGCTGCCGAACGGGCCGCCGCCGACGGCGACTCCAGCGCCTTCGAGCTGCTGCGCGACCGCATCGCCGCCCTGGACGAGGCCGCCGCCGCCGGGCTCGAGGCCCCGTCCCCGTCGG
>JANQSB010000663.1 GCA_028284295.1 Myxococcota bacterium
CTCGCCCGAGGGCCGGGAGGTCCGGATCGAGCTCGGTCGCCTGCCGGGCCCGCTCCTCGGGCGAGTAGACGAAGAGCAGGTCGCCGCCGGGAGTGTGCGCGGCCGCGACCCAGCCCGCACCGTCCGGAGAGCCGCGCCCGCGACTGACGAGCTGGCCCTCGGCGTCCGGGACCAGCGGCGGCCAGCCCCGCGCCCCCAGGATTCGCGCCAGCTGCGTCATCGCGACCGAGCCCTCGGCGCCCAGCGCCTCCTGCCAGCCCGGACCGAAGAGCCAGACCGGCCGGTTTCCGAACACGTGCCCCTGCATGCCGCCCAGCGCCGACCACCAGGCCTGGCTCACCAGACAGCGAATGCGAGTCCCGCGCTCGTTCTCGTAGTGGCCCTCGATGAAGAAGGAGGGCATGCGATCGGCCTGCTCGCGAGCGGCGACGATGCGCCCGGGCGATCTCTCGCAGTCGGAGTAGACGCTGTTCAGGTCGAGCCAGGGCTCGTCGTAGCAGTCGAGCGCCGAGCGGCCGCGGCGACAGTGGGCCGTGCGGAGCTGGTCGGGCGCGCCCTCCCGGATCGCCTCCGCGATCGCGTCGACGCGGTCGGCGACACCGTGCGCACGCGCGTCGGCGTCTCCGCCGTGGACCCAGACGATGTTGTCGAAGCGACCGAAGCGCTCCGCGAGCGACAGGCCGTAGCAGCGCGCGGACTCGACGGAGCTCTCGCGAAGCATCTCGCACCAGCCCTCCCGCCCACAGTCGAAGCCCAGATAGAGGGGCGCCAGCAGCACCAGGATCCCGCGTTCCCGCGCCGCTCCCACCACCCACTCGGCGTGCGCGAAGTAGTCGTCCTGGAGGGCACACAGGTCACCGCCTTCCTCGAAGGGCGGATGGCCCTGTGCGTTCGCCGGCCCGCCGTAGCCGCGCTCGACGAGGTTGACGAGAGCCGCGTTGAAGCCCCGCCGTCGCCGGTCGTCGAGGTAGGCCCGAACGCCCTCGCGGTCGAGGGCGACCATCAGCGACCAGGCGGCGTCGCCGTTCAGGAAGGCCGGGCGACCGCCGGCGTCGATCAGCCTGCGACGGTCCTCGTCGAGCCGCAGCGGCAATCGAAGCGCGGGGATCGGGGCTTCGTCGGGCCCGACCCCGCTCGTGAGCTCGGCGGCCTCGAGATCGACGTGGACCTGCGGCGCGGGCCCGCAGGCGCAGACACCGAGCCCGAACGCGAGCGCCAGCAGGGTCCGCGAGCCCGACCTGCCGACTCCCGACCTCCGCTCGCTGGGCACGGCGACAGGCCCCGGGTCAGGAGCTGAGCCGTCGGCGACTGATTCGGTCGAGGTCCCAGCGCAGGCGACGCTTGAACTCGCCGCCGATCACGCGCCAGAAACGCGGGCCCCAGTTCTCGAGCAGGATGCGGTGGGAGCGCAGCTTCTCTCGCGCCGGGATCGGCGCGCGGAAGATCGAGCGCGTGATCTCGACGTAGAGGCGGGTCCGCGGCATGGGGAGCGGGCCGCTCTTGCGCGCGGGGTCCATCCGCGCCGCATAGGCGAGGGCGTCCGAGTAGGCCCCGAACGAGGAGCCGCCGTGGATGCGACGCTGATAGAGGAACTCGGGGTGCTCGTGGAACTCCCCCAGCAGCGCCAGCTCGGCCAGCATCACCACGTCGGACGACTCGAAGCCGTCGATCAGGCGGGTCCTCTCGAGGGCCGTGCGGCGGATCAGCCCGAGGCCGCAGTGACAGAAGCGCAGCTTCTGGAGCTGGTGGCGCAGGCGTTCGCTCGGACGCCTCTCTCGCATGTCCATGCGGTCTTCGTAGGGCTCGACCTCGTCGCCGTTCTCGTCGATCAGGATGGTCCGCGGATAGGCGAGCACCACCGACTCGTCGGTCGAGTCGAGGATCCCCACGCACGCGCCCAGGTAGCCCGGCAGGCACAGGTCGTCGTGGGTCGCCCACTTGAAGTAGGGCGCGCGCGCGTGCTCGAACACCGTCCGGAAGTTGTAGGCGACGCCCTTGTTCTCCGGCTGGCGGATGTAGCGGATCCGCGAGTCGCGCTCGGCGTAGCTGCGGCAGATGTCGCCCGTCTCGTCCGTCGAGGCGTTGTCCGAGATGACGATCTCGAAGTCCTCGAAGCGCTGGCTCAGGAGCGAATCGAGACAGACGGCAGCGTAGTCGGCCCCGTTGTAGATCGGCAGACCGATACTCACCCGCGGCGGGGAGGAGATCGCAGGAGAGGAGGGCCCGCTGCTCATCGCTCGCGTCTCACCGGCCGCCTTCGGGCTCGACGCGCTCGAGCCAGATCTCGCGGAACATCGAGTAGAGGGCACGCGGACAGAAGAGACGCTTGTCGCTGTAGCGCGCCTGGCAGTAGACGTTCTCGAGGATCACGGTGGGAGACTGGATCCGGATCATGCGTCCGGTGCGCTCGTCCACGATCTGGTCGACCCGCTGGAGGACGCGATAGGTGCCTCCACAGAACGGCACCTCCTCGTCCCAGAAGAGCAGTCCGCGATTGCGGTTCTTGGTGTTGAGGGTGGCGAGGATCTCGTCGTGCGACTTCACGCGCACCAGCTCGCCGGGCTTCAACCCGAGCTCGCCGCTGGGCGTCTTCCTGCCCATCGGGATGGTCCCGCGCTTGCGCGGATACGGGATCCCGCCCCAGAGCGATTGCACCAGGTCATACAGCCACTTGAGGGGTCGTCCGAGGCCGACTCCCGCATTGACGAGCTGTACGTAGCCCGCGTAGACGAAGCCCCGGAACATCTGCCAGGGCCGTGCGTTGCCCGAGCTCAGGTCCTCGACGTACTGGCGGACGTCCCACCACGGCAGGTGTCGCGTCATGGCGGGGAGCTCGGTGGCCTGGCAGGTGTAGACGGCGTCGTCGCCTTCGGGCGAGCCCGGCGCCCGGGTGCCGGCCTCGAGCTCGCCGGCACCGCATCCCGGCGCAGCAGCCGCCCGGGCGAGGGAGCCGTCCTCGATGGGCCGCGACTCGCCCGCTTCGGGTCCGTCGCATTTCTTCAGCCACGAGGTCTTCCAGAAGAGCAGGCAGCCGGCATCGCAGTTGCCGTGGGCGCGACCGTCGCAGCGCAGCTCGTCGAGGTGGACGCTGTGATCGACCGATCGGCCGCCGCTTCGGTTGACGGTGTCGCAGGTCTTGTGGGCCCGGCTCGCCACCCGGAAGCGCTTGCCACAGTAGGCCAGCATCTCGGGCATGAAGGGCATCCGGTCGAGCTGCCCGCGCTCGTCGAGCGTCGCGAGAATCTCGCTCTCGCTTCGGACCTCGACCCAGTCTCCCCGGCTCAGCTTCTCTTCGGTAGTCAATCGGCCGCCCACACTGCACCCACCGGCGCGAAAAATTGTATGAGACTTCCCGGGCCCCGTCTGCCCCACGGAGGGGCGACGGCTCCGGCACACCCCCTATCGGGGCCGTTCCGGACGCACTTGAGCGCTTCCAGCCCGACTACAAGCGGTCCAGCCGCCTTCCGCCCCGACCGCCGCGAGGGAGATGGCGGAGAGAGCCTTCAGCCTGGCCATCGCGCACAACGAGATGGCGGAGAGAGCCCTCAGCCCGGCCGCTCGGACGCAGTCCGAATGGCGGAGAGGGTGGGATTCGAACCCACGAGGGCGTGAACCCTGGCGGTTTTCAAGACCGCTGCCTTCAACCGCTCGGCCACCTCTCCGCTCGATGGAGCCGGGCGGTTCGAGCGTATCCCGGCCCCCGCTCGTCCAGCAAGTATCCGGCACCGGCCTCGGCGTCGACAGCGCGACCGATCCACCGCCGTGCCCGATCAGGTTCGGAAGACACCTCGTCGGGGCGTCGGCTCGGCGAACGACTCTTCCGAGACCGCCGCGCCTGCTTCCGCCAGCGCCTCGCGGTGCCGCGCGATGGGAGTCCTCATCGACAGATCCTCGAAAGGCCGCAGAAGTGCGAAGCAGTCTTCACCGAGCGCCTGGTCGACGAAGTTCGCGACGCGAGGCCAGCGCGCGGGATCGACCCGATACGACACGAGCTCTGCGTTCCTGAAGAAGGTCGCTACGGCGATATCGGCGATACCGAGGCTGTCGAAGAAGTAGCTCCCAGCACCCGGTAGCTCGTCTTCCAGATAGTCGAGGATCTGTGGCATCTCGGTTCCGAGGGCCGCATCGACGAGCGCTTGATCGGGCTCCTCTCCCCAGACGAAGCGCCGGATCACGAGCTGGTTCCAATAGCGCCAGATGAAGACGTCACCCATTCGGGAGTCGGCGAACTCCTCGAGCCATCGAGCTCTCGCCCGATTCGCCGCACCGGCGGGATGGAGCTCGGGGGAGGGGTAGCGGTCCTCGAGGTACTCGCAGATGACGGTCGAGTCACACAGCTGCACGTCCTCGTCGATCAGAACCGGAATCCGGCGGACCGGGCTGAGCCTGGAGAACGCATCGTTTCCGTAGAAGGGAACGATCGGGTCGATGCGATAGTCGAGGCCCTTGAGGTGGAGGCACGCGAGCACCTTCCGTACGTAGGGCGACAGATAGCTACCCACGACGATCTTCGGCTGGGGTGACACGTGGCCCTCCTCCCATCAGACCCCGATCACCTTCGGTCGGTGTCGCTGCCCGCCGATCAATCGTCCGTGTCCGTGGACCGCATCCAGGCGGCGCCGTATCGCTCGCCGGAGACCGCCTCGGGGGCGAAGACCGCGTCCAGCCGGCTTCGCGTCTCGGGGTCGAGGGTGATGTCGGCAGCGGCTGCGTTCTCCTCCAGGTAGCGCCGCCGCTTGGTGCCGGGGATCGGGACGATGAAGTCGCCCCGAGCCAGGAGCCAGGCAAGCGCGAGCTGGCCCGGTGCCACCTCGAGCGCAGCGGCCAGCTGCTTCAACTCCTCGACGAGCGCCAGGTTCTTCTCGAGGTTCTCGCCGCTGAAGCGGGGCATCGTCGAGCGCATGTCGGCGCCGGACTCGAACTCCGCACTGCGGTCGATCGTCCCGGTCAGCACCGCCCGCCCGATCGGGCTGAAGGGCACGAAGCCGACGCCGAGCTCACGGCAAGCCGGCAGGACGTGGGCCTCGGGGTCCCGCGTCCAGAGGGAGTACTCGGACTGGACCGCGGCGATGGGGTGGATGGCGTGCGCCTTGCGGAGCGAACGCGCGGAAACCTCACAGAGCCCGATGTGTCGGACCTTCCCCGACTTCACCAGATCGGCCATCGCGCCGACCGTCTCCTCGATCGGGACCTCCGGGTCGGGACGATGGAGGAAGTAGAGGTCGATGGCGTCGACACCCAGCCGATCGAGCGACTCGTCGCAGCGATCCGCCACCTGCTCGGGTCGCCCATCCACCGCGGGCTTCCCGTCGCGAATCGTGAATCCGAGCTTGGTGGAGATCTGGACCCGGTCCCGGTGAGGACGCAGGACCCGGCCGACGAGCGTCTCGTTGCGACCCAGGCCGTACGCGTTCGCCGTATCGAAGAAGCTCACCCCCAGCTCCACGGCGCGCAGGAGGGTCCTCTCGCTCTCCTCGGGGTCCGCCTTCCCGTACGAGTCCGTCATGCTCATGCAGCCCAGTCCGATGGCGCTGACCTCGAGCGCCCCGAGCATTCGTCGCTTCATCTCTTCCCTCTCCTCTTCTCTCTCTTTCCTCGCGTCAGCGACCCGCCGGTCGCCGGGCGGGTCCCCATTCGTTCACCATCATGTCGCCCTTGCCCGCCTGGCAGAACTGCCATAGTTTTTCATAATCGTAATTATGGTTATGCTTCCCGTCAACGTGACGAATGGCAACGGGGACGAGATGGCGCGCAGCAGGTGGATCGAGGACCTCGAATGGGTCCGGCCCGGCCTCCAGACCCGCAGCCAGCGGACACAGGCGAAGCTGATCGATGCGGCCGCGGAGCTCTTTGCGGAGAAGGGGCTGGGGGCCACGACCGTTGCCGACATCGCAGCCCACGCCGGCTGCACGACCGGCGCGGTCTATCACCACTTCAAGGACAAGCAGGCGCTGCTCTTCGCGCTGCTCCAGCGAACCAGCGAGGAGTACCGGGCGACGATTCGGGCTGCCGTCGACCCCGCGCGCTGGGAAGGCGCTCGCTGCCTCGAGATCCTGCGCGCGTACCTGGAGTTCGCGCTGGAGATGGGCCGCAACCGGCCCGTCAGCAAGGGTG